>CAIWET010000301.1 GCA_903911805.1 uncultured Ignavibacteria bacterium
ACACTTTTAAAAAAAAAATGTCACATAAAAATAATTAATTATTTCAACTATTATATGTAATAATATATGTGAAATTTTTGTAACAACAATAATTGTAAATATTAGTACTTTTCATATTATTTTAATCAAGCAAATAACTCATTGTGAATACTGAATAATACTTATTATTTTCAAGTCAATTATCCACACATTATCCACTTTTTGTAATTTTTCTCTGATAACAATGTGAAACTTTACTAGCTAAATTTTTTTATTAATTAATTCAGAAATATAATTTAAAAGTGAAGTAATTTTTGAATAATTCATTCGCTTCGGACCGATTAAACCAACTGAACCATTTGCACTTCCGATATGATAATTGGTTACTACTATGCTATAATCGTCTAGTAATTGATTATTTAATTCTTTACCTATTAGAATTTTTACAGATTCATCATTTGATATTTGATTATCTAATAAATGTATGATAACATCTTCATTTTCAATTAGTTCTATCACTCCTTTTATTTTGGAGCTATCCTCAAATTCTGGATAGCTTAAAAGATTTTGAGTCCCAGACATTATCATTCGGTCAACATTATCATTTTTGAAAAGAATGTCAATAGAATCGATAAAAAGCCTAACTAATGGTGCAGAAAATGAAAATTGCTCAGAAATTATTGCCGAGAAATTATCGTTAATATAACTTATTGGTTTCCCTGCTATTTTCTCATTTAATAATTGATTTATCTGAAAAAGATGGTTTTGATCAATTTCAAAATTTGCTTCCATTGTAATGGTTTTGACTATATTGGAATCTAATGCCAAAACTGCTAAAATTCTGTTAGAAGAAAGTGGGATTAATTCAATTTTTATCAATATTAATTGCTTTAAATTTGGAAGCTCAACAAAGCCGAGATACTTAGAAATTAACCCAATGATCTTTGATACATCTTTAAGCATATTTCCAGGGTCACTTGCTATTAAATTTTGCTGAACAGCTATTTTTTCAACTTCAGTGATTTGCTCGATTGGCATTAAACTATCCACGTAATAGCGATAACCCTTGTCTGTTGGGAATCTTCCGGCAGAAGTGTGCAAATGACTTATAAAATCTCTTTCTTCCAAATCTGACATAATATTTCTAATTGTAGCTGGAGAAAGTTTAAGTTCGCGTTCAAGATATTTTGATATATTTCTAGAACCCACTGGCGAAGCATTCAATAAATACAAATGAATAATCGAACGGAGTATTGATCGCTCACGTTCATTCAATTCATCGGCAACATTTGTATTTATCAAAAATTTATTCATTATATAAAATAGATTAATATATGCATAATTTATTAATGCAAATTTAACAAAATATTTTATTTTTTGTAACCTTTATTTCATTAAATAGTCTAAATATAAAAGTAATTTTTCAAAATAGGAGTTGAAAATGAAAAAATCATTTTATTTGTTGTTTTTTGTTCTTTTGAGTATCTCGTTATTAAAGGCTGAAGAAAAACCTATTAATATTAAGTTATCTTCTGCAAAAGTTTATCTGAATGGTGGCGAATTAACCCACAATGGCACTATTAAATTGCAAGAAGGATATAATGAAATTGCATTGAGTGGATTCTCATTTAATCTTGACCCAAATAGTATTTCACTAAAAATAACAGGTAGCGGATCAGTCCAATCAGTTACAAGCAATCTTAAAGAATATTATGATGGGGATAAACCAAAAGAAATTGCAAAATATGAGGATTCCGTTAAATCTGTTCAAAATGAAATAAATAAGTTATCTAATATTATTTTAACTTTAGATATTGAAATGGAATTTATAAATAAAAATAATACTGTAAATAAAAAAGACGCAATAGTTAATCCTTCTGATTTATCTTCAATGGCTGATTTTATTTATGATCGCACTCTTGAAAATAAAAACTACCGTTTAAAAGTAAATCTCGAAATGGATGCCCTTAAAAGCAAACAGCAAGAATTTTATAAAAAAATCACTGAATATAATAATGAATATCAGAAGAAATACAAAAGAGAACAAATCATTAATGCTTCAATTTACTCTCCAAAGCCTGAAGATGTTAAGATTGAAATTACTTATTACACCCCTTCAGCTGGTTGGACTGCTTTTTATGAAGCAAGAATTGATGAGATTAATAAACCATATAATCTACTTTTAAAAGCAAACGTATGGCAACAGTGCGGTATTGATTGGAATGATATCCCAGTAACCATTTCATCAAAAGCTCCAACATTTAATAATAATTTACCTATTTTAAGCTCAAATATGCTAAATTTTGTTGACGATTATAGAACAAGAGGTTCAAGAGAAAACTACACCAGTATGAATACTGCGTTAGCATCTACATCTTCAATGAAATCTATTGAAATTAATGCATTGGATAATGAAGATGCTAGAGTTGATGATGCTTCTGGAGGATATAATGCATATAAAGACACAAAACCACTCACTCAAAATGCACCTCAATATTCATCTTTTGAATTTACTTCAAATAATAATTATACAATTCCAAGCAATGGCAAAAAGCAATTAATTGAAATTGAAAAATTTACTCAAGAAGCAAATTACGAATATTATTCCGCTCCTAAGCTTCAGCAGTCAGCTTATTTAATAGCTAAATCGGCTAATAAATTTGGAATGGAAATGCTATCTGGTGAAGTAAATGTATATTTCGAAAAATCATATATAGGAAAATCCTATTTGGATTTCAATACTATTTCTGACTCAATTAAGCTTAGTTTGGGAATTGATAAAGGCGTAAGCGTAAAACGAGAAATCATCAATGACTTTACCGAAAGCAAATTTTTGAGTAATGATATTGAACGAAGTTTTGGCTTTAAAATGACATTCAGAAATAATAAAAAACAAAAAGTTATGATAAATCTTGAAGACGTAGTACCAACTTCTGCAGATGAAAATATTGAGATTAAAGTATTAGAAGTTTCTAATGGAAATTTAAACAAAACAACTGGCAAAGTGAATTGGATAATTGAATTAGAACCAGGCAAAACAATAGAAAAAATATTGAAGTTTTCTGTTAAACATCCAAAAAACAGAAGAATCAGTAGTTTTTAAAATTTGGCAATTAAAGTAAAGGCGGGGTTAGCCCGCCTTTATATTCGAAATTTATGTTAGTTTGTTTTAGCTTTTTACTTCTTCAGATGGAGCTGATGGTGCTTTTTCCAAAACAGAATCTATAATACCGTACTCAACAGCTTCTTGAGCTGACATATAAAAATCTCTTTCTGCGTCACGTTTAATATCTTCCAGATCTTTTCCGCTATGTTTTGAGATAATATTGAAAAGATTTTCTCTAATTTTTAACATCTCTCTTGTGTAAATTTCGATATCAGTTGCCTGACCTTGAGTGCCACCAAGAGGTTGGTGCATTAAAATTCTTGAATTTGGCAAAGCATATCTTTTACCTTTTGCTCCAGCACAAAGTAAAACCTGAGCCATTGAAGCACCCATTCCCATACAAATTGTAGAAATGTCAGGTTTGATGAATTGCATTGTATCATAAATTGCTAATCCAGCAGAAACGCTTCCACCTGGTGAATTAATGTAAATGTTGATGTCTTTATTTGGGTCTTCACTTGATAAAAATAATAATTGAGCTATAACCAAGCTTGATACATAGTCATCTATAGGAGTGCCGATAAATATAATTCTTTCTTTTAGCAGTCTTGAATATATATCGTATGATCTTTCGCCACGTGAAGTTTGCTCTACTACTATTGGAACTAATTGATTGTACATAATTCTTTCTAATATAATTAATAAAATATATCCATATAACGAATTTTTGGCTCGCTTCTTTTATTTGTTATTTTTTTTGAACACAAATTACTATGTTTTGTACAATTATATACTTTTACAAAATCTACAATATGTAACAAATACAATATATTAATTAATTAGTCGTCAACCAACAAGGTACATTTAAATTATTTAAGGTAATATTTATGAAAAAGATAATAGCAATATTTGTAATTGCATTTGGGATTTATTCCTGCAGTGATTCAAATTCGCCAACAAATCTACCAGAGGTTAAAATTGTTAGCGAACTTTCATCGCCATTGGTAAGTGTTTTTAGAAATGTAAAACCAAATGAGCAAATTCAGGCAAATGAAGTTGATTCCATCAAGATTTCATCTATTAAAGTATTAATGAGTGAATTAAAATTATTTTCCCAATCAGATGATTCTTCATCGGATGGAAGACTTAACAAAGTAGGACCCTTTGCCTATTTTGTTGATTCGGTTAATACTATAAGATTATTGGCAACAGGTACAGTTCCTGCAGGACTATATGATAAATTAAAACTTGAATTTCACAGATTCGATTCAAACGAAATAAGTAGCTATATCAATAATTCTGATTTGAAGGAATTTGCAACAAATGACAGATACTCAGTAATTGTAAAAGGTGTAAAATATAAAAGTGGAATTGCAACCCATTTTGCCTATTATGCAACAACAACAGTAAATTTAATGTTTAAATTTGCTCCAGCAATTGATTTGACTGAATCCTCAACTACAACATTTGCTATTCAACTAGATCCAAATATTATGTTTACAAAAAATAGTTCTTTGCTCGACCCTACAAATAGTTCAAATGTTAGTGCTATTGAAAATAATATTAAAAATATGTTAAAATTAATAAAGAAATAATTATGAGAAAAATCATCTATATTGTAATGCTATTAATAGTATTTACTTCAACTGGCAAAGCATTTTCGCCACAAAACAAGACATTTGGATTTGGAATTCAAGTGGGTGAACCAACAGCATTAACTGGCAAATTCTGGTTACAAAAAGATCAGGCAATAGCATTCAGTGTAGGAAATTCATATCTCGGTTCATTGAGATTTGGGGGAGATTATCTATTTCATTTCAACGCGTTTAATAGCAATGTTGTTAATTTATATGCTGGACCAGGCATTGCATTTGGAACAGGAAAAAGCGGTGGCTGGTGGTACAAAAAAGGTGATCATTATTGGTATGATAATACTGACGCAACAGGATTTGGAGCACGTGGAGTTTTCGGTATTAATGTTGTACCCAAAAGAACCCCACTTGAAATTTTTGCTGAATTTGGTTTAATGATTGGAATTTCTCCAACAGGTTGGACTGAACAAGAAGCAGCTTTAGGAATTAGATTTTATTTTTAAAAAATAACCCCTAAAGTTCTGTCCATTTCACTTTTGAATAGGGAAATTCTTCGGTCAATTCGCCGGAATAATAGAATTCATATCCAATTCCACCAAAAGTATATGTCTTTTCTCCAATTACAATATGAGAACCACCAACAACAGGATTTGGTTTTGGCTTTGACCAGCCAAATCCTACGTTGAATAAAGTTGCTAAAATTTCAGGGCGATAGGAAATATCATATCCTTCTCTTTTCCATTGCTCACGTATTTGTCTTACTATTAATCCTGCATATAAATATGAATAATAGTGATTTTTATAATTTACTAAATTATTCATTCTTTCGGTTGCTGGGTCAGCAGTTTGGAAATTAATCAAATTTTCATATTTTGGTCCAAGATAAAATTTAGAACTTGGGTTTTTTAAATTATTTTCTACAGCAATTGCAGTAAAATCTTTAATTCCAGTTACACCAAAAGAAATATAATTCCCAACAGAAAGAATTTTTAACGGTTTTAATACTGTTTTAAAAATTTCTCTATCAGATTTGAATAGTCTGATTTGCTCACCAATCAAGCAGGTAGCAATCATTCTTGGCTCAACTCCACAAACTTTTGCAGCACTATCAATTAGTTTTTTATCCTTTTTAATTGCTTCTTTCAGTGCCTGCCACTCAACAAGATCAATCCATTCAAATAGATTTTTACTTTTTAAATTACGATTTTCCATAAAAATTTCTTCTTTGGCTTTGAATTCTTTTTCGAGGTCAATTGAATCAGTGGTTCGTATATTTACAGCCTGAATCATTTTATTGGCATATTCAAAGTCTCCAGTTTTCTCAAATTCCCTTAAGATAGTAGAAGCATTTTGTGGAAAATACTTTTCAATAATCATTAATTTGTATGCAATTTGAGCTATTTCATTCGCTTTGAATAGTAATTTTCCAGTGGAATCTCTCTCGTGAGATTCTTTTGCTGCTACTTCCTGAAATTTTCTGTTATTAAAGTCAGTTGTTCCGCTGTCGTTTGTCCATTGGTTTGTTATAGCAAGATATCCAATTGATAATCCTAAACCAACTACTGCAAAGCCCCAGAGTAAAATTCTATATAATATTTTCCAAAATTTTTTCATCTTAATATAATTTAGTTGGTTTATTGATGATTTCTTCCCATTTTACTTTTTCGTAAGGGAATTCTTTTGTTAACTCACCAGAATAATAGAATTCATAGCCAATTCCACCAAAGGTGTAATTTTTGCCAGCAATTTTAATATTGGCTCCACCAACTTCTGGTGAAGCATTTGGTTGAGAATTTCTAAAACCAATATTGAACAATGTTGAAAGGATTTCAGGGCGTAATGATATGTCATAACCAGCACGTTTCCATTGCTCTCTAACCTGCTTAACGATTAATCCAGCATAAAGATAAGAATAATAGTGATTGCGGTAATTTACTAGGTTTGCGGTTCTTTCTTCACTTATATTCCCGGAAGTAAAAGAAATAAGATTTTGATATTTTGGACCAAGATAATAAGGTGAAGCAGAATCTTTCAGATTATGCTCAACCTGTTGGGCTGTTGTTTCTTTAATTCCTGTAACTCCAAGTGAATATTGGCTCTCAACTACTAAAGATCTCAATGGGCTTAATAGCTGTTTAACGGTTTCTCTATTTGTACTTCTCAGCCTGATTTGTTCACCAATAAGAACAGTAACTAAAAGGCGAGGTTCAATTCCAAGTTCTTTTGCAGCACTATCAATTACGCTTTTGTCTCTTACAATAGCACCTTTCATTGTAGTCCATTCGGGTTGAGCAATCCAGTCAAAAACATTTGTATTGTCAAAATTAAAATTTGTTGAGAAAATTTCATTATTCTTGTTGAACTCAGATTCTAAGTTCACAGAGTCACCAGCTTTGATATTTACAGCCTGAATCATCTTATTGATATACTCAGCATCACCAGTTTTTTCCCATTCCTGAATTATTTGCTTTGCATTCTCTGGGAAATATTTTTCGATAACCATCAACTTATATGCAATTTGGGCAACTTCGCTTGCTCTGAAAAGTAATTTTCCAGTTGAATCCCTTTTTTGAGAATCATTTTGAGCAACTTCCTGAAATTTTCGATTATTGAAATCAATGGAACCTTTCTCATTTGTCCATCGATTTACAATAGCAATATATCCAACAGTTAATCCCAATCCAACAATGGCAAATATCCAGATAAATATATGCAATAATACTTTAAAAAATTTCTTCACTATTTATTATTAATATTTGTTAAAAATTAAAGTACAAAAATACGAAATTTATTAAAAAAGAAAAATTCGAAAAGTGGTCTATTTTGTAAACAGGTGATTTGAATGTATAACTGATGCATTTCAGCATATAAACGCGTACTTTTATTTTTGGCAAAAATGGCCTTTTGTACTTTTTCGTGAGGGGTATTTTCTGATTATTTTATTTTGGGAATTTAAAATATTAATAATTCTTTATCTTTTTTTGGTTTAGTATTAATATTTTCATGAAAAGCAAAATAAACAAGTTTATAAATAATTTTTATATAATTAGATATGACAATAACCAAAACAGCAAGAGTAATAAAAAAAATGAAGAAAAATCGAACAAATAAAAATTTTTTGCGTATAAATAATTGAAAATAGTGTAATTTTGTGGTTCGGTTAAATATTATTTATTAGGAAAAAATGCAGAATTTTGAACCAATATCAGATACAGAGACAATCAACGAAATAATCGTGAATTTTAGAGAAGCTGTTTTAAAAGTAGTACCACACTTAGAATCAGCCGGTTACCTTTGGAGAGAATTTTTAGAAAATGAATCAATTGAAACAATTATTGAATCGCTTTATGAAGCATTAGTTGTTGCAAAACTTCATTTTATAATGGGAAATACAGAAACAATGAAAGACCTTGCCGGTTACGGTATGTTTTATAAAAACTATAATAAACATTATTTTATTAGAGTTATTGATAAAAACAATCCTGACAATGTTTATGCTTTTTCTTATCTTACTTCACAAGATAAAGCTTTTGATTCAGTTAATTGCAATCTTGTAAATATGTCTGGTAAAGTTGATGAAGAAGTTATCTTAAAGTTTGATAACGTTGATTTCATAGTATAAATTGATTTAAAAGAAAGACTTTTTAAAAATATGGCGAATATTGTCAAAAATATTTTATTTGCCGCAATTCTGGCTTTTATTGTTAGTTGCGGCTCTACTTCCAAAACACCTGAAGCAAATACTGCCGAATCAGTATTTAATAAAGGGTTGGCTGCATTTAAAGATGAAGAATGGCTTGAAGCTCAAAATTTATTCGATGTAATAAATCTTCAATACCCAGCTTCTCAATTTGCGGATGATGCTCAGTATTATATTGCTGAATGTGGCTATAAAAGAAAAGAATATGTGATGGCAGCCTTTAATTTTAATCGTCTTTATCGTACTTATCCAAGAAGTGAATATGCAAAGTCCAGCTTATACAAAGCAGCTCTTTGCTACTTCGAATTATCCCCTGATTGCGACCGTGACCAGGAATACACAACTAAGGCTATTGCTGCTTTTTCTACTTTTCAGGCTTTTTATCCAATGGATTCTTTGTCAAAAGAAGCTAGTTCTAAAATCGTTGATTTAAGAAATAAACTTGCTGAAAGAAGTTTTAATACTGCAGTACTTTATAAAAAAATCTATTCTCCAAATTCTTCAATAATTTATTATGACGAAGTAATTAATAATTTTCCTGATTCAAAATTTTGCGAATCTGCCTTTATTGGAAAGATTGAAACATTGATTCAAATGAAAAAAACCTCTGATGCGAAATCAATTATTGAAGTTTATAAAAAAACTTACCCTTCTGGCTCGAAAATTGATTATGTAAAGAATTTGGAAGTTAATTTACCAAAGTAAGGTGAAAAAGTGAAGAATTTCTTTATATCTAATTTGAAGATAATATTGTTTTCAACAATCTTATCTTTTTCGTTTTCGAATTTTGCAATTGCTCAATTCGATTTTGAAGAGAATAATACTGACAATAAACAATTTACCCAATCAATCTTTTCCTATGGCATTTACGCTGACGCTAAAGCCTCGCTAAATGCTGGTGCTGTAATAGAAGGCAGAAAGCATTTTGTAGCGCTGTCGGGCGTTCCTGACTTCGGATTGATGTGTACTTACCTATTGGACGAGAAATACCATTTGGCAATCAATGGAGAAATTGGATATAATGATTATACTTATGGTATCAAGATTTATAGCAAAGGTTTAGATTTTGAATTTACTCATAGTTATTTGACTTTTGCAACTACTTTCTCTTTTACATATTTCAATATGGGATTTGGTTTTGGAATTCCATTAAGTTCAAAATATGAATATGACCTTTCAACAAAAGACTTGAATTATCTTGCAGAATTCAAAATGGGTGGCGAAATTCCTATTTATGAAGATGAGACAGGAACATTAAATATAAATATAAAAATTGGATATATGCTTACAGGTGCTTATTTGGATTATGGAAAGTCAGATCCCCTTGCTGCGAATTATCCTGCAATCCCACCAGATGTGATTACAAATAAATATAATCCCCATCCGGTAAGTTTAGCATTAGGTTTGAGTTGGCTATTTAATTATTGATAACCAAGAGTTCTTAAGAATTGCTCTGAGCTTCTCCAATTTTCACGAACTTTAACAAAAATTTCGAGATAAATTGGTTGCTGCAAATGAGTTTCAATTTCGTGTCTTGCTTTTTCGGCAACAAATTTCAATTTTTCGCCTTTAGCGCCAATTATAATTCCTTTTTGGCTTTGACGCTCAACAAGTATTTCTGCCTGAATGAACCATTTTCCATTTTTTCTCTCTTTGAAGTCAGTTACAACAACTTCAGAGGAATATGGAAGTTCATCTTGATAGCATTTAAAAATCTGTTCTCTGATTATCTCGGACACAAAAAATCTTTGATTTTGTGTACTGAGTAATTCTGGATCATATAGAAATTCACCTTCTGGCAAGTATTCCTTTACAGCTTCTAAAAATGCTTCAATATTAGCAGTTTTGCTTGCTGACATTGGAATGATTTCTTTGAACATTTTTAAATCATTAAAAGCTTCTATAATCGGAAGTACTTTTTTAACATCTTCAAATAAATCAATTTTATTTAAAACTAAAATTCTAGTTTTATTGATTTTTTTCAAATCTTCTAAAAATTCAAGATTAAAATACTCATCTAAAGTAGTGAATCTTGATACGTCTACAATAAGGGTAACAATATCTGCATCAGCAACAGCCGAAGCAACATAACCCATCATTGTTTTATGCAACTCATATTTTACTTCCAATATACCTGGGGTATCAAGAAAAATCATCTGATTTTCTTCGTCAGTATAAATTCCTAAAACAGACTTTCTTGTTGTCTGTGGTTTATGAGTTACAATAGAAAGTTTAGTTCCCAAAATTGCATTGGTTAAACTAGATTTACCAGCATTAGGTTTGCCGATTAGAGATACATATCCGGTTCTTTTAGACATTAATTAGCTTGTCCTTCTTTGTTCTCTTTAGATTTGCCGTAATATTTTACGATTGCAAATGGAATAAGAACGCAATATCCGATAAATAATAAAAGAGGTGCTACAGTATTAGCCATTGGATTGTTCCAAGGTGTTCCTTCTGTTAATGCTTGTTCGCTAGAAATTCCAGTAGCCATAAGTAAATATCCTAAAATAATTACTCCAAGACCTAAAGCTAAAAGTATGAAATTTTGCTTATTAAAAGGAAATTCCCAAGATACTTGAGCATTTTTTTTCTTTGCAGTCTCACTTTTGGCTGCTTTTCCAATATTTAATGTTTCTTTTGCCATTGTTTTTCAAAGTATTAAATAAATATAAATTGCAAAAATACTAATAATTTATACGAAATACAAGCATAATAGTTATTTTATTTAAATTAATTATGAGAAATTCTTTAATAAAAATTCGTAATTTTGTATTTTGTATGTTTAATATCTCTAAAAAATAAAAATTAATGAGCGAAGAAAATAAAGATTTAATAGAAATTGAGATTGAGTCACTAGCATTCGAAGGCGAATCAGTAGCCAAAAAAGATAATTTTGTTTATTTTGTTAAAGGCGGCATCCCAGGAGATGTTGTTTTAATAAAAGTTTTAAAAAAGAAAAAAAGACACGCCGAAGCAATTATCGAAAAGATTATTACTCCAAGCCCAAAGAGAATTCCACCAAAATGCGTGCATTTCTCCGAATGTGGCGGTTGCAATATGCAAAGCTTAGCTTATGAAGACCAGCTTTTCTGGAAAAAGAGTTTTATACTTGATTCTTTCCAACGCCTTGGTGGCTTCAATAATCCAGACATATCCGAAACTATCGGCTCTCCAAAGATTTATAATTATAGAAACAAGATGGAGTTTTCTTTTGGCGACCAAAGATGGTTAACTAAAGAAGAAGTTGAGCAAACCGAAGTAATGTTTAATAAAAATTTTGCTTTGGGGCTGCACGTTCCAGGCAGATACGACAAAGTTTTAGACGTTAGCTATTGCGATATTTCTCCAGAAGTATTCAATAACATTCTTTTGGCAGTAAAAGCAAAATCAGAGAGCTTAAATTTAAGCCCATATAATTCTGAAAAGAAAACTGGATTTTTGAAAAATTTAATTTGCCGTTGGTCTGAGCTCGAGCAAAAAGGTATGTTCATTTTGCTTACCACTCAACCAGTAATTGACGAAGAGCTTGAAATGATTGAATGGTTCCTCAAATTAAATGATTCAATTGAACAAGTTGGCTCACTTATTCACGCAGTAAATAATACACAATCACCAGTTGCTAATGGAGACATCAAAAAAATCACAGGTCAGGAATATATGACCGAAGAAATTCTCGGAATTAAATATAAAATTTCTCCATTTTCATTCTTTCAGACAAATTCTTCACAATTAGAGAAATTTATTTCAGAAATTTTAGTTGCTGCAGAGTTGCAACCAACTGATGTAATCTGGGATTTATATTGTGGAACTGGCTCAATATCATTGCCAGCTGCCAAGCAATGCACAATGGTTTTTGGAATAGAACTATCCGAAGGCTCAATTGAAGACGCAAAACATAATGCTGAAATGAACGGAATCGAAAATGTTCACTTTTTAGCCTCTGATTTGCACAGCAAACTAATCCCTGATTTATTAACTCAATTGCCAAAACCTGATGTAGTGATATTAGATCCGCCAAGAGCAGGAATGCATACAAATTTAATCAATCATTTATTGAATCTTGCTCCAAAGAAAATCATCTATGTAAGTTGTAATCCTGCAACTCAGGCAAGAGATTGCGACCACTTTACGATGAAATATAATCTTGTAAGCATTCAGCCAGTAGATATGTTCCCACAGACTTATCACGTAGAATCAATCGCTCATTTAGAATTAAAAGATGAATATTACAGATAAAATATGATTTACGGAATTGGAACAGATATTATTGAAGTCGAAAGGATTAAAGAAGCCATTTTAAAATATGGCGATAAATTCTTAAAAAGGATTTTTACACAAGTAGAAATTGATTATTGCGAATTATTCAAAGACAATAAATACTTGCATTATGCCGCAAGATTTGCAGCAAAAGAATCCTTTAGCAAGGCGATTGGCACAGGCATTACCAAAGGTTTTAAATTCAATGAAATCTGGATTAAAAATGAAGAATCCGGCAAGCCAATAGTTGAGCTTTCCGGATATCTTTTAGAAAATTATGGCAAATACCGCACCTCAGTTTCACTTTCACATACCCAAGGAAATGGTGTTGCATTTGTAATAATGGAAGATTAAATCCTGTTTTGATATTCGAAGAATCCCGTAAATTAAATGGTATGTAATGCCGCACTTGATGCGGCATCTACGTTTGAAATAAACGACCACCACACGCCCCACCCTAAATCCCTCCCCTTGAAGGGAGGGACTTGAAGAGAGGGGGATTTCTTTGTCCCCCGCTGGCGGGGGTTGGGGGGTGGACTTCGTATTTATTTAGAAATAAACCAGGCCTTAGACCTGTCTTTTTTTATTAAATAGCGTCAATCTCAAGCAAAGCGAAGAATCCAGTTAAATAATTTCATGATGTCATTCCGAATGCAATGAGGAATCCATCTTTCTCTTTCCCCCCTCTATCAAGCTAATCCTGTAGCATAAAAGAGAGAGAAAATCGTTAAAGTATTGAGAATATTGAAGAAAAGAGCTAAAGAAAAAAATCAGAATTTTGTGGGGGGAACTATGAAAACTGATAAAGAGCTA
>CAIWET010000302.1 GCA_903911805.1 uncultured Ignavibacteria bacterium
ATGCATAATCGAATCCGGAATTAAAGAAGGTATGGTGTTAGTTAATGCAATGCATATTACTGCATCAGTATTTATTAATGATGATGAGGGCGGATTGCATAGCGATTTCGAAGTTTGGTTGGAAAAATTAGCACCCGAAAAGCCTTATTCTCAATATCGTCATAATGGATTTGAAGACAATGCTGATGCACATTTGAAAAGACAAATAATGGGTAGAGAAACTGTGGTTGCAATTACTAATGGCAAATTGGACTTGGGACCGTGGGAGCAAATCTTTTATGGTGAATTTGATGGCAAACGCAAAAAAAGAGTTTTAGTTAAAATAATTGGCGAATAAATCGTTTTATTAAGTTAGGTTTTTTTGAAAATGGAATATTAGGTAAAAATATGATTTTAGAATATTTTCCTTTAATTTTGATGGTAATCGTTGGCTTTGTATTGGCGATTGGCTTTTTGTATGGTTCTGAATACTTAGGTGCAAGACGCCATACAGAAGAAAAAGAAACTACTTACGAAAGTGGTATGATTCCTTATAAATCAGCCAAAGAAAGAATGACAGTTAAGTTTTATTTAGTAGCAATGCTATTCATTTTATTTGATATTGAAATCGTTTTTATGTATCCTTGGGCAGTTCAATTCAGATCACTCGGAATGTATGGATTCACAGCAATGGCTTTATTTATGGTAATGCTTTTTGCAGGATATATCTACGTAGTTAAAAAAGGAGCTTTAAAATGGGATTAGATGAACAATTACAAAAGGACGGTTTTATAACCACTTCTATAGATGCAGTAATTAAATGGGCTCAAAATTCTTCAGTATGGCCCTTTCCGCTCGGTATTTCTTGCTGTGCTATCGAAATGATGGCTGCTGCTTCTCCTAGGTTTGACCTTGCAAGATTCGGCTCAGAAGTTTTTAGAATGACTCCACGTCAATCTGATGTTTTATTGGTTGCTGGAACGGTGACTTACAAAATGGCTTGGGTAGTAAGAAAGATTTATGACCAAATGCCAGACCCTAAATGGGTGATTTCTATGGGTGCTTGTGCATCAACAGGAGGAATGTTCAGAAGCTATTCTGTTGTTCAAAGCATTGATAAATTTTTACCAGTTGACGTTTATATTTCTGGATGCCCTCCAAGACCAGAATCAGTAATTAAAGCAATTATGATGATTCAGGATAAAATTAAGAGCAAAGAATATAAACCTGCTCTTGTTAACTTTGGTAAAGATGTTTCTCCAATGCCACATCAAGGCTCAAATTCAGTAATGTAATTATTTCGAATTAGTTAGATTTTAAAAAAAAGCTCCATTATTTTGGAGCTTTTTTGCTATAAAATCATTAAAGTTGTTTTAATATCCTCATTTTACTTTAATAAAATCCTTTAATTTTTCAAATTTCTTTTCACCGATACCTTTTATTTGCTTAATGTCTTCAATTGATTCAAAATACTTTGTCTTACGAATTGCTATAATCGATTCGGCACTTTTTTCGCCAATTCCAGGAATTTTCATTAATTCATGTTTGACTGCTTTATTGATATTAATTTTTTCAAAAGGTAAATCTTTGTTGAGTTTCAAAACTTTCTGGTTTCGCTCGTTTTTGGCAATAAGTAGGGTATCGGTTGATGTCAATACTAAATTATTAGTGTCAATTTTCACTGTTGATAGGCTATCAGCTTTTAAATATGCTTCTTTAAGATTTGATTTTTCGGCATCAAAGTAATAATTCTTATACAATGCACCAAATATTGTTCCAATTAATACCAATGAAATCAGCATAAGCTCTGATTTGGTAGTACTAGTCAATGTTTGAATCTTATTTAATATCTTCTGACTTGCTTTCATAAGCTTTAATCTTATTAATAATTGAATCTAATCCAAAGTATTCATCATCAGGGAAGAGTACTCTCATACCTTTATTTGTTAATGCGCCTTTAATTGTGAAACGTCCTTTAACGATCACTTTGAAATAAGGTTTAGCAATTTCTTTCTGAAAAATCAATTTCCCGAATTCTGCTAAATAATAAACAAATTCCTCTGAAATACTTTCATCAATATAAATATCTCTGACGAATGAACTTTCGTAGCAATCATCAATTTCTTCAATTTCAACTACATTCATTCATCACCTATGAAATTTGATATTTCATTTATTGCTTTTACAAATTCTGAAATCTCATCTGTAGTTGTAAAATAACCCGGACTAGCCCTTACTGTTCCCCAAGGGTCAACACTCATCGGACCCATTAAAAGAGGTGCACAGTGTACTCCTGAGCGAACTATAATGTCATAACTGCTATCGAGAGCAAAATTTACTTCTTCAGGAGCCATTTTGCCAACATTAAAGCAAATATTGGAATAACTTGAATTAAAATCACTATTGTAAAACTTGATTTTCTGATTTTTTTGCAATTCTGAGATAGCAAATTTTACCAAGTTTGTCTTATGATTTTTAATTTTATCAAAACCAGTTTCGAAAATAAAGTTTGTACCTTCCAATAATGATAATATTCCAGGTAAGTTCTGAGTACCAGCTTCAAAATAAACTGGGAATTCTTCAGGTTGATATAAATAGGTGCTTTTTGTTCCTGTTCCACCATATTTGAGAGCATTAATGCTGGCTTTCTCTGAAACATAAAGTCCACCAATTCCTTGCAAACCAAAAAGTGATTTATGTCCAGTGAAAGCCATAAAATCAATGTCCCAATCCGAAGCATTAATTTCGATGTTTCCTGCAGCTTGTGAGCAATCTGCCAATACTTTTATGTTGTTTTTATGGGCGACTTCTGTAATTGTTTTGATATCTTGATAAGTGCCAGTTACATTTGAGCAGAAATTAATTGCAATCAATTCAGTATTTGGTTGAATCAAAGATTCAATATCTGCTGGATTTACGAATCCAATATTGTCGCATTTTGCAAAATCTAATGTGATTTTTCCAGCTCTTTCAAGAGTTTTTAATGGCCTGATAACCGAATTATGCTCAACTTCAGTAGTAATAACATGTTTGCCTTCGAGATTCAAACCAAAAATTACGGTATTTAAACTCTCAGTGGAACCAGAAGAAAAAGATATTCTTTTGTAATTATTAATATTAAATAACTTTGCAAGATTTTTTCTGGCTGCATCAGCAATATCAAACGAATGAGAGTCAATGCCAGTTCTGCCGTGAGAGAAATAAGGTTTACTTAAAAAATCTTCAATTGCCTTAGATAATTGTGGTGGTTTTGGAAAACTAGTTGCAGCGTTATTTAAATATATCATAATTTATTATTTTATTAAAATCAAATCTCATAATTTCAAAAATAATTATAAAAATCAACTTAATTCACATAATTATTGAAAATATAATTAAACTTTTAAAA
>CAIWET010000303.1 GCA_903911805.1 uncultured Ignavibacteria bacterium
CAACCACGCTTAGATAGTAATCTAGCTTAGACGGTGAAACTTTAGTCCATTTTAATTCAAAATTATCAGATAAACCATAAAATGATTTTAATACCCGTAATTCGTTTAAGATGGATCTGGTTTTTTCTAATGGACACCACAAACCACCAATAACCATGGCTTTCTGACCATCTCTTTCCAAATGACAACTTTCATCACAGTATATATTAAATACTTGACCCATACATACAAATTTAATATCTCTTAAATCTTTATTACTAATTGGGATATTTTACATTAGGTCGCGCAAATGGTCAATAAAAAATATTTTACACCTAAATATAATACAGAATTATTCCAGGTACTTTAAAAAATTTGTAAAATCAAATTTATCCACAAAGTTATTTTCTGTCAGCACTGGATTCCTAGTGCTTTTAAGGCGTGCGACACCAAGCGCTTTTAAGTCTAATACAGATCCCCATTGCTTGATTCCTCTCATTAATATTATTAATCGATTAGGTTTTTGAGAAAATTCTTTCACCAATTCAAAAGTGTAATTTTGAGAATCGATAACTTGCTTTATTGGCTTATAATTCTTAGAGTGATAAGGAAAATATTGAGCACAGCAAACTTTATTCGCAATTCTTTTATAATCATCTTCTTTTTTAATAACTTGCGAAAACATTCTTGCCCAATAACGAAAGCCTCCTGTCAAACGCAGACTTGGGTCAAGCCAGAAAAACGGATATTCAAGAGCTTCATGGTGTAAGTTTTTCAACAAAACGTCTTTTAGTCTAGGGTAAACTTCAAACTCGTGATTTTCTGTTGGCTCTAAGCCTGGAAAAATCTCCGATCCTGGATTTAATTGTAATAATAATATTTTTGCCTCCTTAAAATTTCCTATGAAAGGAGTTGGCAAATTATCTACTCTGATTAAAAAATCTGCATTTGCTTTTTTATTAAAATTATCAATAATTTCTTTATCAGAATCCAGTACATATACACCTTCTGATGTGCCTAATTTTCCCCAAGGATTTTCCATAGCCTTATTTAATCTCTCTATTTTCCAGCGTCACAATTTTAACTGAAAGAAATAGAAGACAAGCAACCACTATATAATATAAGTGCTTGAGCAAGATATCGTAAATTACTAGCAATCCGTCAAACGTCGTAAAAAATTCTTTTACCTGAAATTCAAGTAAATGAATAAACGGAACATTCGGATCAGTCAAAGCAAGTTGAACCTCAAAAAATATATAGTCTATCATTGGGTATAAAACAGCAATAATCATAATCCAATTCAAAACTCTAAAAATCCTATTAGCTATTACACTATTTTTATCTTTTTTGTTTTTGTATTGCAAATATACAATAGGAGTAAATAAAATTGTGTAGAGTATTGCTGCAATCCACCAATAGTCTTCAAAAAAGAATGTAAAAATAAAGCCAACAAACCAACAAAACATAAGTGCTGGTATAATCAATAGCAATCTTTTTAGTTCTTTTCCGTTCAGCATTTTATTTACAGCCATTACTAAGCAGGCTATTGTACTGTTTGGCAATCTCTTGATTTATTG
>CAIWET010000304.1 GCA_903911805.1 uncultured Ignavibacteria bacterium
AAAAAAGTATTATAATAAATCATTTAATTCGTTTAATTTTGTAACTTGATTAAAATGTATTTTTAAAATTAGGAAAAAAATGGAACGATTTAAAAATTTTATTAATGGTGAGTGGGTTGAACCATTAACCGGAAAATATTTTCAGAATATTAATCCCGCTAAAAATAGCGATGTAATTGGTGAATTTCCTTTCTCAGGTCAAGATGATGTAAATGCAGCTGTTAAAGCAGCTAAAGAAGCTTTTAAAACCTGGAAATTAATGCCTGCTCCCAAAAGAGGAGACATATTAAAAACTGCTGGTGATATTTTCAATCGCAGAAAAGAAGAATTAGCAAGCATTATGACAAGAGAAATGGGTAAGCCTGTTTTTGAAACTAAAGGCGACGTACAAGAAGCAATTGATACTTGCTATTACTCAGCTTCTGAAACTCGTAGATTATTCGGAAAAAATGCTCCTAGCGAAATGCCAAATAAAATGAACTTATCTTTTAGAGTTCCGATCGGTGTAGTGGGCGTTATCACAGCATTCAATTTCCCAGTTGCTGTTCCATCTTGGAAAATTCTTCCAGCATTAGCTTCTGGAAATACTGTTATTTATAAACCTTCTAAAGATACTCCACACTCAGGAGTAATTTTTGCTGAAATTTTAGAAGAAGCTGGAGTACCAAAAGGTGTTTTCAATTTAATACTTGGTACTGGCGTTATGGGCAATATGCTTGTTGAGCATCCAGATATCGATTTAATCGGATTTACTGGCTCAACTAATATTGGATTTAAATTAGGTGAAATTTGCGGAAGAACAAATAAAAAATGTTCACTCGAAATGGGTGGAAAGAATCCACAAATTATTATGGAAGATGCAAACTTAGAGCAAGCAATCGAAGGTTGCCTCTGGGGTGCATTTGGAACAACAGGTCAAAGATGTACAGCTACTTCAAGATTGATTGTTCATAAAGATGTTTATGATACTGTAATCGAACAATTAGCGGCAAGAGCTACTAAGCTAAGAGTTGGACCAGGATTAGAAGATTCAACAGAAATGGGTCCAGTAGTACATCAGGCACAATTGAATACTTGCATTGACTACGTTAAAATTGGATTAGACGAAGGCGCAAGATTAATTTGTGGTGGCAATAGATTAACCGGTGGCATTTATGACGACGGATTTTTCTTTGAACCAACAATTTTTGCTGATGTTACTAAAGATATGAGATTATTCCAAGAAGAAATTTTTGGTCCTATTTTATCTGTTGCAAAAGCAGAAAATCTTGATCACGCAATTGAATTAGCAAATTCAATTGAATTTGGATTGTCATCATCAATATATACTAATAATATTAATGATGCATTCAAAGCAGTGAGAGACATTGAAGCAGGTATAACTTATATCAATAGTCCAACAATTGGGGCAGAAGCACATATGCCATTTGGCGGTGTTAAAGGAACTGGAAATGGACATCGCGAAGGCGGATGGACAGTATTTGATATTTTCACAGAATGGAAAACTGTTTATATTGATTATAGTGGTGGTTTACAAAGAGCACAAATCGATAATTATGATTAATTTTTAGAATTAATTATTTAAAATTAA
>CAIWET010000305.1 GCA_903911805.1 uncultured Ignavibacteria bacterium
AAAAATTTACATATATTTTTATTATTTAAAGGGAAACTCTCAATTTTTATAAAATGATCTAACAATAAAAATAAAAAGTACTTTTCAGGTGTATATTGTTGAATTAATGGTTGAATAACTCTAAATTCACAATTTATTGGAAAAGTGTAATACTTATAATTACCAAATTCATCTTCTAAAAAAAAACTCATAAATCCTCACTTCATCAATTCTGGTACCTTTAAAACGTATTCATCGCGTTTTTTGTCTATGAGCTTGGCGTAAATCATAGTAGTTTGGATTTCTCGATGGCCCAATAGCTTTTGGACTGTATAAATATCAATTCCTTTAGTTATCCAGTAACATGCTGCTGTATGCCTTGCACAATGGAATGTAATCTTTTTTGTAATACCGCAACTATCCATAATTGTTTTTAGTTTTTTAATTATTTCAAATTTATTTTTTTGTAAATGAAAAACATTATTTGATTTTTGATGAGTTTTCCTTTGTAGTGAAACAATTTTCTGGGCATCGACTGTAAGAAGCATTCTATCAATATCTCCAGTCTTTTGCTGGCGAAAATACAAATAACCATCTTTTACTTCTTCAAAAGTTAGTTTTCTAATGTCAGATAATCTTAAACCAGTAAAACAGGAAAATAAAAAAGCATTTAATACTTCGGTATATAAAGTATTACAATTTGCTACTTTAATCAATTCGTCTTCTAAAAGAAATTCTCTTTTTGAATCTTGAGCTTTTACTGAAATATCTTTACAAGGATTTATTGAAAATATTTCATCTTTAATTGCTCTATTAATTATAGCTTTAAAAGCAGACATCATTGTTCTGGCAGTTAGTGAATTTAGGGATCTTTTCTTTTTATCATATAATAAGTAATTTTTAAAATTTTCACAGAATTTTTTATCAATATCCGAAAATTTCAATGAATCTCCATGATAAATTTTCAAATGCTTTTCAAGACCTTGATACATTGGCAATTTTGTTTTTCCGCAATGTAATTTATCAGAATATTCATAGAAATTAATTTCTTTTACAATTTCAACTAATTCAAATTCACTAATATTTTTAGATAAAAATAATTCTTTTTGATCTCTGTATTCCTGTACAGCTTTTAAATTTCTTTTATCTTGATTTTTAGATTGTGTAGTACAAAGCAATGAAAAAGTAAGATATTCATATTCGTGTTTACTATTATTTGCTAAATCCAAATACAATCTAAATTCCGAATTTTGCTTAATAGGTTTCAAACGAATTTTAATTCTTTTATTCGTATTAATTTTCGATATTTCATCTTTAAAATAAGTTAAATTTATCATATAAACTTTCGAAATATATTCTTAATTTTGCATAAACAAAAATACGAAAATTTTTGTTTAAAAAAAGCAATAAAGAAACGTCTGAGAAACGTTTTCAATATAAATAAATATATTTAAAAACAATTTAATTAAACAATGGAAGTAGGTAAATTATTGAAAAATATAGAATATAATAGAACAGGTGAATGTATTTGTATATATTTGATTATAAATATAACTATTGGTGGTGAATAATGTTTATTGAAATCGATAAATTATCTATTAAAAGATTAATTGGGCAAATGATTATTGCCCGATTAAATATTGAAGATTATCTTCAAGATCAGCAATACAAAGAAAATATTTTTAAATTAATTAAAATTGGTGTTGGCGGATTTTGCTTATTTCAAGGTAATAAAGTCAATACAATGAAAGTTATCCACGAGCTTAATGAATATGCACCTATTCCATTGATTTTTTCAGGCGATTACGAGCACGGTTTGACAATGAGATTAGATGATGGTACTTCTTTTCCTCATTCAATGGCTCTTGGAAATTCAAAATATCCTAATGCAACTTATGAAGTGGCAAAGGCTATTTCTAAAGAAATTAAAGAGTTAGGAATTCATTGGAATTTTGCCCCTGTCTGCGATATTAATTCAAATATTGACAATCCAATAATAAATATTAGAGCATTTGGTGAAGATGTTGAGACAGTTAATAAAAATTTAATTGAATACATTAAAGCATCTGAGGAAGAAAAAGTAATTTCTTGTGCTAAACATTTCCCTGGTCACGGAGATACTTCAATTGATTCACATTTGTCACTTCCAGCTATAAATAAAACATTAAATCAATTAAGAAAATTAGAATTAAAACCATTTATTGAAGCAATAAAATGTAATGTTCCATCAATTATGATTGCTCATATTGCTTTGCCTGAAATTGACGAAAGTATCCCAGCTTCTTTATCAAGTAAAGTATGTAATTCATTATTAAGACAAGAACTTAAATATGAAGGTATAATTATTACTGATGCTTTGGAAATGAAAGCTATTGTAGATAATTATAAATGTGAAGAAATTGCAGAAATGGGATTAAATGCTGATATTGATGTTTTCCTTATGCCGGAAAATCCAATAAAATTAATTGAATCTATTCAAAATTTAGTTTCTAAGAATGTTGATTTTGAATTTAAAATCAAAAATTCAGCTCAAAGAATATTAAATTTAAAAGAAAAATATAATGTATTTGATAAACTTCAGTTGCAAAATACATTTAAAATTAATTTAGATTTTCCTCAATTAGCTTTAGAAACAGCAATTTCATCATTGAAAATATCTGGTGATTTGAATTTAATACCTATTAATGAAGAAACAAAAATTACTGGAATCGCTATTTTACAGGATGATAATATTGAAATACCTTCAACTTTTTTTAATATGTTGACCTCAGCAATTGAAAATGAAATAAGTTTGGGATTTATAGATAAGAACGTAACTAATAGAGATATTGATGATTTGGTAAGGGATACTTTTTTAACTGATTTATTTATATTTCCTATTTTTATTAGATCTAAAGCATATCAAGGAAGTGTTGGTATTCATCCAAACCTGATTAAAGCAATAAGAGAAATTAAAGGATTTAAACCTGCAATTATAATATTCTTTGGAAATCCATATTTAGAAGAAAAAATCGAAGCAGAATTGAAAATTCTAACCTATTCAGATTCTTTACCTTCAATGGCAGCAACAGTTGTCAAGCTTAGTGGTAGGGAAGCAGGAGTTTAACTTTATTTATTAAATATCAATAAAAAAAGTCTGGTAATGTTAATTATCAGACTTTTCTGTTTTCTAGTTAGAATATAGTACACCCATAGAGATTCGAACTCCAAACCTTCTGATCCGTAGTCAGATGCTCTATCCAATTGAGCTATGGGTGCAAGTATATGCTAAATTATTTCTTTAGCCCTAATGCAAATTTTGATAAAGCAGATTTTCTATTTGAAGCATAGTTTTTATGAACAATACCTCTTATAGCCAATTTGTCTAATAAGCTAGTTGCTTTCTTGAAAGCTTCCATAGCTATATCATATGATTTTGATTGTCTTACTGCTCTTAAAGCAAATTTTAAATTCTTTTTATTCAAACGATTATATAGTCTTCTTTTCTTTGACTGTCTAATCCTCTTCAACGCTGATTTATGATGTGCCATCGCCTTTTTATTTATTATAATTAACAAAATCTACGAACTACAAAATTACGACTTTTTTTCGAAAAAACAAAGAAATATTTATAAAATTATACCTAATGTTATATTAAAATCTCCTAATAGCACAGAATTCTTACCTAAAAGATGAACTTTGTAAGAAAAATCTGTAATAAATTTGTTGTCTAACACTAAACTAAACAAAAATCCTACTAATAAATATTCATTAAAATACTGATATTGTCTAATATTCATTAATTGATTTTGACCATCATAGCTTTTTACATACTCAGCTTGACCTGCAACAACTATATCTTTAATGCTAGTTAATCCAAATTCGGCAGCATAATGCATTTGTTTTGAAAATGGAGAACTTCTCAATGAATGTCCAATTTCAGCTTTTAAATAATATTCATTAAAATCATAAAATGCTCCAATTCCAGAATAAAATGAATATGGACCATAACCATAAAGTGGATAATTTTCTAAATCAATTTTATTAGATTTAAAATTTCCTGGAATTCTCATCGATCCATTAAAAAACAATTTCAATGTTGTATCAATTAAATAGTATTTAGTTCCTAATATAATGGCATCTAACAATAAAAGTTCATTGTTGAATCTAACTTCTCGATAATTATTATTATTAGGCTCATAGGTCTCTTTATGCCATTTATAACTAATTGGAAGGTCTAATCCTATTGACCAATGATTTGTAATTCCATATTGAATCCCCAAATTGAAATTTAACATCCCTGTTTCAAAATTCCATCTTTTCTCCTCAGAATTAATAGTATCATGGAAAATTGAAGTCAAAGTACCGGATGAATCAAAAATAGATGCTCCAGCTGTATACGTTGTTTTTAAGTTGATTTGCAATTGATTTTCATTCAACTTGATAATTTGTGCATTGCTTTGAAATGCTATTAAAAAAAAGATTGAAATTTTTACTGTTAAATTACATATTATTTTCATTTTTTTCGTCAAGATTGATTTTTAAAATGTATTAAATGAAATACTTATATATATTCTTAGGGATTATTAGCTTAATATTGGGATTTATAGGAATTTTCCTCCCTTTATTGCCAACTACTCCATTCCTACTACTATCTGCTTATTTATTTAGCAAATCATCTGAAAAATTATATTTTTGGATGCACCATAATAAATATTTTGGTGTTTATCTGACTAAATATGAAGAGGGGAAAGGTGTTCCCCTCAGTACAAAAATTCTAGCTATTGCTATGTTATGGATTTCAATTTCATATACTATTATTACTTTTCTTGATTTATTAATAATCAAGATACTGTTAGTAATTATGACAGCTGTTATTTCATATCATATTTTGAAAAAGCAAACTTATGTAAAAGAAAATCAATAATTGATTATTTTTTTAGTAATAGTACCATAATTTTTAATTTTAATAT
>CAIWET010000306.1 GCA_903911805.1 uncultured Ignavibacteria bacterium
AATAATTATTGTTTAGAACGTTTAAAATACGATATTTTTAATTATAGGAGAATTTATGAGAATTAAAACTTTATTACTTGCAATTATTGCAGTAGTTTTCTTTACAAGCAATGCTAATTCAGCAGATTTAAAAACACAAAGCGATTCAATTTCTTATTTTATTGGAATTGACATCAGCAATAGCTTAAAACAATCAGGTATTGATATTAATTTTGAAGTTCTTGCTGCAGCATTAAAAGACGGATTTACTGGTAAAGATAAATTTGACCAAGACACAAAATCAAGAGTACAGAAAGAACTTATGGCAGTAGTTGGCGAAAAAAGAACAGCTCAAGTTAAAGCACAATCAGAAGAAAATTCTAAATTGGGTAAAGCTTACTTAGAAACAAACAAGAAAAAACCAGGCGTTAAAGTAACAGCTTCAGGTTTACAATATGAAATTATCAAAGAAGGTAACGGTCCAAAACCAAAAGCAACTGATAATGTAAAAGTTCATTATGTTGGAACAACAATTGATGGTAAAACTTTTGACAGCTCTGTTGATAGAGGCGAACCAGCTGAATTCCCATTAAATGGTGTAATCAGAGGATGGACAGAAGGCGTTCAATTAATGAGTGTTGGATCCAAATACAGATTTGTTATCCCAGCTGACTTAGCTTATGGCGATCAAGGTGCAGGCGCTTCAATTCCAGCAGGTGCTACATTAATATTTGAAGTTGAATTAATAGATATCCCTAGAGGAGATGCTGCTCCAGAACCGGGAAAATAATCTTTTGAATTTGAAATAATTTAAAAATAGAGAAACTGCTTTCGGGCAGTTTTTTTATTTATATAACTTGAAAATAAATTGAATAAACTATTTATAACATTAATGCTCGTTTTATATTTGGCTATTGCTGATGCAAATAGCTCATATACATATCGAAAACCAACACCTATTGTATATAAAATAGAAGCGCTTCCCTCTCATAAGAAAAGGAAGCGCTCATTGAATGGAAAGTTTATTAGAGGATTATCTTACAACAACAAAATTGTTTCTTGAGATAACACTACTATTTTTAATGATATTATAATAATAAGATCCTTGGGCTAATTCATTTGTATTGAAATTGATTAAATCACCATTGATTTTTTGAGAAGCAACATTATTTCCATAAGAATTGAAAATTTCCAATGAAGCATTATCAACTGAATTATCTAATTTAATACTTAAATTATCATTTGCAATTGTTGGAAAAGCTATTGAACCAAATGATGAGTGATTTTCAACTTGGACATCTGAAATGCCTGCAAAAAATCTTAATTTTACAATCAAATAATCTGTTGAGTCACTAGTTCTCCAATATTTAACTGTAAAGTTATCTTCTCCAATTGTCTTATTTGGTTGCAAGTGAATATAAATAAAATCTGTTGTGGCAACAGGTTCTAATTCAAATGTACTTTCAGGGATATAATCATTTTTTGTATAAGGACCACAAATGCCTGAAGCATCGCATACTGAATATTCGTGCTCAGCAGTAAGCTTATCAATCTTAACAAATGATGATATTTCAATTGGAGCAAATCCAGGATTATTTAATTTAATTCCGGCTAAAATTTCTTCTTCAACTCCACCATATTTCACAGAATCACAATAAGCTAATTTAAAGCTAGTTGCATTTGCGTTTAATGAAAACAAGAAACCTGCTAGTACTATAATTATTGGTAAAATATTTTTTCTCATATATGTAACCTAATAAAATTTAAACAAAAATATATTGAAACTATAAACGATTATAGAGCGTAATTATGATTGATATTATATTTTGAGGTAAAAATGTTAAAGAAGTTATTATTTATAGTATTTATTTTATCAGTTTTCGCACTAAATTTAGCGAAGGCAGAAGACAATAAAACAGTACCATCTGTTAAAATAAAGAATTTACAAGGCGATGTTGTAGATACTAAATCATTCACTAATGAAGGTAAACCTTATTTAATTACATTTTGGGCTACCTGGTGCAAACCCTGCATTGAAGAGCACGCGATGCTTGCTGAACTTTATGCAGATTGGCAAAAAGAAACTGGAATTAAGATATTTTCAGTGTCTATTGATGATTCTCGTTCTTCAAAAAAAGTTGCTCCTTTTGTTAAAGGCAGAAAATGGACTTTTGATTCATTTTTAGATGAGAATTCAGACTTCAAACGTGCAATGAATGTAAATAATCCACCTCATTCTTTTTTAGTTAATGGCAAAGGTGAAATTGTTTGGCAACACGTTGGCTATGCCGCAGGTGA
>CAIWET010000307.1 GCA_903911805.1 uncultured Ignavibacteria bacterium
AAAAGAAGGATTTAAAATTTGAAAAGGTTATATAGATTATATAAATTACTTAATCGAAATTCACCGCTGTTTTCAGCAAAATTATCATTATATTTATGTGTATTTATAGCTATTGGTGGAATTGGATTGGGAGCATACGAAGACTCAATTACCATATTAACTAATGGATTAATAGCTTTAGCTGATATTTTTTCTTCATTAATATTTTTCACTGCAATTAACAACTCAATCAAATCTCCAGACATTATATTTAATTATGGTTATGGCAAATATGAAAGTTTAGGAATTGTAATTTCTTCAGTAATTACATTGAGTTTATCATCATTTACAATCTATAAAGTAGTTAATAATTTTGGTTCAAACGAACATATTGGAAATAGTTTAATCTTAATTGCATTTTCTGTATTTATAAGTGTCTCGATGCTAGAAATGTCCAGAATACTAAAAAAAGCTTCAAGCAAGTTTCATAATCCAATACTTAAGTATGATTCAGATGTTTGGAAAAATGACTTTTATATGGAAATAGGCATTATATTGAGTTTATTAATTGGTTTTGTTTTGTCTTATTTACAACTCGATAAAATTGCAAGATATGTGGATTCTTCTGTTGCTCTTTTTATTTTAGGTTATGCACTAAGAACACCAATCAAACATAGCAAAAATGCAATAAACCAATTATTAGACAGAACATTACCAGAAAACATACAATTTGAATTATTAGGTGTTATTGCCGAAAATATGCATAATTTTTGCGAATTTAAGAGAATTCATACTAGACAGTCCGGTAAAGACATTTTCATTGAATTAGATGTAATTATGCCTTATGATTATACTTTAGAACAAGCTTATTTAGCTGAAAAAGAAATCGAAAAGTCATTCAAAAAGATTTACCCAACTTCAATACCAAGACTATATGCAACACCTTGTATTAGGGATTGCCACGTAAATGATAAGGTGAATTGTCCAGTGAAAATAGCATTAAATAAAAAAATATCAAAAAAAATGCATAATTTAATCATTTTATAATTTTTAGGAATAAATTTGAAAAGAAGTTCTGAAATAACGGATAGCGATAAATCAAAATTTGACGAGATGGAGCTAAAATTAAGACCAAAAAGTCTTTCTGATTTTACTGGTCAAACGAAGATTGTCGAGAATTTGCACATATTTATTTCTGCCGCTTTAAAGCGAGGCGAAGCTTTAGATCATGTTTTGTTGACAGGACCTCCTGGCCTTGGAAAAACTACACTAAGTTATATAATTTCCAATGAAATGGGAAGTAATATTAAAACTACTTCTGGTCCAGTTTTAGAAAAACCAGGTGATTTAGCTGGGCTGTTAACTAACCTGGAAGAAAATGATATATTATTTATTGATGAAATCCATAGATTATCACCTGTTGTAGAAGAATACTTGTATTCTGCAATGGAAGATTATCAATTAGATATTATGATTGATTCTGGTCCAAGTGCAAGATCAATCCAGATAACATTGCCAAAATTTACATTGATTGGCGCAACTACAAGAGCAGGATTATTAACGGCACCATTAAGAACAAGATTTGGTATTACCAATAGATTAGATTATTATTCTACTGAAGAATTAACCAAAGTAGTAAAAAGGTCTGCTAGTATTTGGGAAGTAGAAATTACTGAGGATGGAGCTGTTGAAATTGCTTCAAGATCTAGAGGAACCCCAAGAATTGCTAATCGATTACTTAAGAGAACTAGAGATTTTGCTGATATCAAGGGACAAGGTAAAGTGACTAGAGATATTGCAAAAATTGCACTTAAAGCTCTAGAGGTTGATGAATTAGGTTTTGATGAAATGGATAAAAGAATACTACTATCAATTATTGATAAATTTAGTGGTGGACCTGTTGGCTTAAATAATATTTCTGTTACTGTAGGCGAAGAAGCTGGTACAATTGAAGAGGTTTACGAACCATTTTTAATTCAACAGGGATTTTTGAAAAGAACACCAAGAGGAAGAATGGTAACTGATAAATGTATGCTTCATTTTGGATATAGTATTGAAACAAAACGAGTTGAAGGATTCTTT
>CAIWET010000308.1 GCA_903911805.1 uncultured Ignavibacteria bacterium
GTAATTTGGTAAAAATTAATTAAAGGATTTTAATATGAAGAAAATTATTATTTCAGCAATGGCATTTTTATTGTGCATTTCAGTTTTAAATTCTACTGAAACTAAAACAAAAACTGCTCCTAAGAAAAAAGGAATGATCTCTAAAATTGGTGATGCCGCAACTCGTGGATATGGTTGGCAATTGGGCAAAGAAGCAGCTAAATCAACAGTCGAAGGTGTTAAAAAAGCTGCCAATTCCGAAACAGCAACTAAAATCAAAGAAAAGACTAAAAGTGCTGCAAAAAAAGTAAAGGATAAGGTGACAGATGGGGCTAAGTGATTTATTTATAGAAATGTATAGAGACAGCAAAAAAGAGCCTAAGATTTCTAGAAAAGAGCTATATGCTGTATCAGCAGGAGTATTTGGTATTGGATTAATTAATTTTATTTTGGCATTAGGATCTGATCAATTCTCAGGCGATGACCAAATTGCTTGGATTGCAATGAGCGGAGTAATGACATTTGGTAGTCTTGGTTTTTTCATTTATCTGTTAAAATCTGGTAAAAAGAAAAAAGGTGATGCCCTAAACTCATTGTTTTATACTGTACTGAAAGAGAAAAAAGGAAAAATTACACTAATAGATTTTGCGATGAGAGCAAATATTGAAGCTGATGCTGCAAGAACATTTCTTGAGAAAAAGGCAATTGAATTTTCTGCACAGCCCGAAATAACTGAAGATGGTGAAGTTGTTTATATTTTTGTGAAAACTCAAAATTATTGAGAATAATTACGATAAAATACAAAAAATTGATATAAAATTGATTTCTCAATGGTCTCAACTAATTAAAGTATTCCTTTGTATTTTGTTCAATATTAAAGGATATAGTTAATTTTTTAAAAAATGCTCATTTATTTTTCATTTTTAACGTTATTATTGAAACTTTAGTTATTTAAAGCCGTCAATTATTTCGTAAAACAAAAATTTGGAAAAGGTAGTGTTTTGAAAGTTATAGTTATTATCTCGGTTTTTTTAGCAAGTCTAAATCTATTCTCACAGAATTCGTTGGTGCCCAAACAATTGTCATTGGATGATTGTTATGAATTAGCATTAAAAAATAATCCTGAAATTTTATTAGCAAAATCGCAAATACCATCTAATGATGCAGCAATTACTGCTGCTTTTGGTACTTTTTTGCCAAGTGTAAATTATAATTTGGGTTATAATAGGCAACTGAACTCATCAAGTGCTTATAATATTGGTGGGCAAACTGTATTTCTTCCAATTGGAAATCCTAATTCATTCAATATGGGTATCAATGCGAGTTATGTTTTATTCAATGGATTTGAGCGTGAGGCGAATTTCAGCAAAGCCAAAACTTTGTTAGAATCAAACGATTTGAATAACAATTTTACTACTAAAAAAGTCATTAATGAAGTTTATTCAAGATATATGGAAGTTGTCCGCAATATCCAAATTATCAATTTGAGAAAAGAAAGTATCGAGTTATCAAAGAAAGATCTTGATAAAAGCAAGGCTCAATTTGAAGCTGGAGTAATTCCTAATACAATGATCTATACTCAGGAAGCTGAAATTGGCAATAAAGAACTTGAACTTATTAATGCTGAGAATTCTTATAAAATTTCAAAATCTAATTTAATAACTGTCTTAGGATTAAGTCCTGAGCAAAATGTTGAGTTTTTAGAATCAAGCATTCCATCAACAATTACAGAAAATGATATTCAAAAATATCATAATGATTTAGGTAATTTCAATTCATTATTACAAACAGCATTAAGTAAAAGATTAGATTATACTTCATTAAAATTAAGTGCTCAATCGAAAGAATATGAAATTGATATTGCAAAAAGTAATTATTTCCCAACTGTTTCAGCTTCAGGTGGTTGGAATTGGTCAAATAATGAATTTAATCAATTTTCGGATTTAGGCAGATCTTATGTTGGACTAAGTTTATCAGTTCCAATTTTTGATAATTTCAATACAAATTACCAAATTGAAAATGCAAAATATCAAGTTAGCCAATCAAAAATTCAATTATTTCAATTAGAGCAATCAATTAAATCAACTCTTCAGAATGCACTTTTAAATTTAGAAGCAGCAGAAAAGCAAATTGAAATTGCTAAAAGAACAGCTTTTGCTTCTGAAAAGAGTTATGAATCAACAAAAGAAAGATTTAATGGCGGTGTTGCTACAGTTTCTGATTATTTTTTAGCAACAAACCAAAAGATAAATTCGCAAATAAATATTTTAACTGCAGTTTATAATTATTATTCTGCAAAAAAACAATTAAATTTCATCATTGGTGAATAATTTTTAGGGGGAAAAATGAAATGTAATAAATGCGGGAATGAATATCCATCTCAATATTATTTTGCTACTGAGGATATTTGCCAAAGTTGTTTTGAGAAATTAGATGATAATGAAAGAGAAATTGCTTTAAGAAATATGCATCTAATGGATGACGCAATAGATACAAGAGTTGGATTTGGCAGAAGATTTGGAGCTTTTTTGATAGATGCGATGCTCGTATCAATTATTACTGGAATTGTTATTTATTTTAGCGGATTTTTCACTAATTTTTCTAACTTTATAACTGTTATTCAGGACATTCCACCAACAAATACATCAGAGATAATGCAAGAATATATGAGCTTCTTTGATGCAAATAAAGTTCACTTTGCTTTAATAACTGGACTTAATCTTGTTTATTTCTTATTAGAAATATTAATTGGAGCAAGTGTTGGCAAAATGTTATTAGGTATTCAAATAATGTCAAGAGAGAAAGCACCAGCACCAACTTTGAATTTAATTATTAGATATTCATTGAAGTTCTCTAATTCAATTTTAAGCTTATTGTTCTTTATAACAATGCTTTTTCCTTTAACATTCCTAAATAATTTGATTTCATTAGTAATGTTTATAGGATTATTTTTCATATTTGGTCAAAAAAAGCAAACACTGTATGATATGATTTCAAAAACAGCAGTTTATCATAAAATCGAAGAAAATTAATATTAAGGTATATAAAAAAATGGCAAAGAAAAAATCAAAAAAGAAGTTAATTATCTGGTTGAGCATTATATCAGTTATAATTTTTAGTATTGTTGCTGGCGTAGTAATGAAAGGTAAACCTCAGCCATTGTCAGTTACAATTGCAAAAGTTGAAAAAAAGACATTAACTCAAACTGTTACTGCAAATGGTAAAATTGAAGCCGAAACAGAAGTGAAAATCTCATCAGAAACTTCAGGCGAAATTACAGCATTAAATATCAAAGAAGGCGATTCTGTTAGAAAAAGTAGTTTATTGGCAAGAATCAAACCAGATATTATTGAATCTCAATTAGACCAATTCAAAGCAGCATCAGAAGCTTCAAAAATGGATATTGAAATCCAAAAAGCTGAATTAGAACGTTCAAAATCAGATTTGGCAAGAATTTCTGATTTATATAAAAAAGAATACGTTTCTAAGCAAGATTTTGATAAAGCAAAAACAGCTTATCAAGTTGCCGAATCACAATATCAGGCATCTTTGCAAAGATTTAACCAATCAAAAGCTTCATTAAGTCAAATCGAAAAGAGTTTGGCAAGAACTACAATATATTCTCCAATCGCAGGAATTGTAACAAAATTATCTGTTGAATTAGGCGAAAAAGTTGTTGGTACTGCTCAAATGCAAGGTACAGAAATGATGAAAATTTCAAATCTGAACGTTATGAATGCAATGGTTGATGTTGATGAAAACGACATTGTAAATGTTAAAATTGGCGATAGTGCAACTGTAAAAGTTGATGCTTTGCCAAACAAGGAATTAAGAGGAGTAGTGATTGAAATTGGACATTCTGCAACAGCAAGTGCCACTGGATCATCTGACCAAGTTACTAATTTTAAAGTAAAAATCAGAATTGTAGATTACGAAAATAAATTAAGACCTGGAATGAGTTGCGAATCAGAAATCAAAACTCAGACAAAAGAAAACGTACTTTCAGTACCACTTCAGGCAGTAACAATGAGAGAATCATCTTCACAAGCTGAAGCTAAAGCAACTGAAGAAAAAGATATGCCTAATAATGCAGATGATGAAAAAAATAAAAAATCTGTAAAAATGCAACAAGTAGTCTTTGTTAAAGATGGTAATAAAGTAAAAATGGCAGTGGTTAAAACAGGTATTAGCGAAAAAGGAAATATCGAAATATTAGAGGGTGTAACTGAAGGTCAAGAGATTGTAAGTGGTTCTTTCTCAATAGTAAGTAAATTACTTCAAGATGGAAGTGATATAAAGATTGATTCATTAAAAATAAAAACAAAGAAAGACTAAGGTTTTTATCAATGGATAAAAGTAATACAATTATTGACATCGGAAATATCTCAAAAGTATATGAAATGGGTGGCGAACCTGTTTATGCTATCAGAGATATCTCTTTGGAAATTAAAAAGAATGAGTATTTAGCTATTATGGGTCCATCTGGTTCAGGTAAATCTACATTGATGAATATTTTAGGTTGTCTTGATACTCCTACTACCGGAAGATATTTCTTCAAGGGCAATGATATTAATGATATGACCGATAATGACCTTGCTGAAATCAGAAATAGAGAGATTGGTTTTGTTTTCCAAACTTTCAATTTATTACCAAGATCTTCTGCACTTAAAAATGTTGAATTGCCACTGATTTATTCAGGAATGAAAAAATCGGAAAGAGATGAAATTGCGCGTAACACACTTATAGATGTTGGATTAGCTGACAGAATCAGCCATAAACCAAATGAGTTATCTGGAGGTCAGAGGCAAAGAGTAGCAGTTGCTAGAGCCTTAGTTACTAGTCCATCAATTATTTTGGCTGATGAACCAACAGGAAACCTTGATTCAAAAACTGGTGTTGAAATTATGCATCTTTTTTATGAATTATGGAAAAAAGGTAATACAATTATATTGGTTACTCACGAAGAAGAAATTGCATTACACGCAAATAGAATTATCAGATTAAGAGATGGTTTAGTGGAACGAGACGAAATTAATCATCATCAAAGAATTGAGTAATTTATGATTATTGCAGAATTTAATGAATCTATCAAATTAGCTTATGACTCAATCAAATCGAATAAGCTCAGGTCTTTTTTGGCTGCGCTTGGAGTAGTTATTGGTATTTCATTTGTAATTTTAATGGGTTGGGTTCTTCAAGGATTAGATAAAACTATGGAAGATTCTATCAATCTTATGGGGCAAGATATGATTTATCTTGACAAATGGGATTGGGCTGGAGGTCATACAAATAAAAAAGTTGACCAGAGAAAAGATATCAGCTATAGTCAGGCAAAAGAACTCTCCAAAAGAATGACACAGTCTGTTATGGCATTTCCACAGGCTTGGAAATGGAATAATCAGATTAAATATAAAAATGAAAAGTTTTCTGGTTTAATCGTTCAGGGAACTACTTACGAAAATGGTTTGATTCCTGAAGGAACAGTTACCGATGGAAGATTCTTTACTCAAATGGACGACCAATTTGGAAGTAAAGTTGTGGTTTTGGGCTCAAAAGCAAAAGAAACAATTTTTCCCAATGAAGATGCGATAGGCAAAACTATTGATGTGAATGGACATAAACTATTGGTTATTGGAGTAGTAAAGAAACAGGGTACAATGATGATGGACTTTGTAGACACAAAAGTATATATCCCATTAAGTGCATTTCTCCAAATATACAATGACCAAAGAAGGCGATCATTTACAGTAGTTATGAAAGCTGGAGACCAAACAAACTTAGATAACGTTAGGGAAGAGGCAAAAGGATTGATGAGAGAAATCAGGAATCTTAAACCTGGTGAAGACGAAGATTTTTCCTTGAATGAAACAAAGAATTTCCAGGCATTTGTTGATAACCTTAGAATTTATGTTTGGGGTGTTGGAATTGGTATGACTATTCTCTCTTTCATAGTGGGCATAATTGGAATAATGAATATTATGTTTGTTTCCGTTGCTGAAAGAACTAAAGAAATTGGAATACGTAAAGCAATTGGTGCAAAGAATCGCTCGATTTTGATGCAATTTATTGTTGAGTCTGCTTTCTTATGCTTCGTTGGAGCTATGATGGCATATATAATTTGCTCGATATTTATTTTTGCATTGGCAACAATTTTACCGAAATTTGTTCCTCAGACCTCATTCTTAAGCCCAGTAATGCCTTATGAATTTTTAATTATTGCATCAGTTGTTTCAATTTTTGTTGGTATTTTAGCAGGATTTATTCCAGCTTTAAGAGCAGCAAAATTAGATCCAGTGGATGCTTTGAGGTACGAATAATATGAATATTGGTGAAAGCGTAATATTAGCATTTGATTCGATTAGAGTGAATAAGCTGAGAGCATTCTTAACTTTATTGAGCATTGCAATTGGTGTTTTTGCTATAGTTGGTGCAGGGACATTAGTTTCTTCATTAGAGGGGATGATTACACAGCAATTAGCGGATGTTGGAGAAACCTCATTTTGGATACAAAGAATGCCAAAAATTCAAAGAATGGGTGAGGGAAGGTCAAGAAGAAAACCTATAACTTATACTCAGTATAAACAATTTAAAAGATTGATGACTTCAACTGACTGGATTAGTGCATATAGCTTTACTCAGGGAATGACTGTTAAAAATGGAAATCTCTCTACAGATCAGGATGTTAATCTAATTGGTTGCGAAGAATATTTCTTTATTATTAATGGTACTAATATTGTTGAAGGAAGACCATTCACCGAGGATGATATTACTTCTAATAGAAATGTTGCAATTATTGGTAATGACGTGATAACAAAAATATTTCCTAATCAAAATCCATTGGGTAAATACTTGACAGTTGGTAGCCAAAGTTATGAGATAATTGGAGTTTTAGAGGCTAAAGGTGCTACATTTGGCCAAAGTCAAGATAACAAAATTGTTATTCCTCTAACTAAATTTTTAACTTATCACGCAAATGAGTTTGAGCAATCACTTGATATTTCAATTAAAGCGTATAAAAAAGAATTATTGAGTTCAACAATCGATGACGCTTATGGTGCTATGAGAGTCGCTCGTAACATTAAACCAGGCGAAGAAAATACTTTTGACCTTGACACTAATGACACGATTACAGACCAATTTAGTGGATTTATGACCTTTATTAGTGTATTTGGTTTCTTCAGTGGATTTATCGCTTTGATCGCTGCAGGCATTGGAATTACTAATATTATGTTGGTTTCAGTTAAAGAAAGAACTCGCGAAATTGGAATACGTAAAGCAGTTGGTGCAAAGAAAAGATGGATTATGAACCAATTTTTTATTGAAACTATTACTATTTGTCAGGTTGGTGGTTTATTTGGAATTCTTCTAGGGCTAGCAGGTGCAGGAATACTAAGCAGTGCTGTTGGATTGAAAATAGTTTTTCCAATCACCTGGGTTGTTTTTAGCATTGTTATTTGTACAATATTAGGATTAGTTGCCGGAGTTTATCCAGCAATGAAAGCCGCGAATTTAGATCCAATAGAAGCATTGAGATATGAATAAAAAAAAGCCGCAAAAAAATGCGGCTTTTTTCAAAAAATATTAAATTTAATATTATTTATTAATAATCACTTTATCAGAAATATAAGTTCCATCATTGTTGATGATTTTTAATAAATACATTCCGGAGCTTAATTCAGTTGCATTGATATTTAATAAATTTGTGTTTAGATTTGTAATTTTATCACTTCTAACGATTTTACCAAATGAATCAAATAACTGATAATTACTTGCTTTTGAGCTTTCTTTCAAAAATACGTTAATTGAATTAATAGCAGGGTTTGGATAGATTCTCAAACCTAAAGTAGAATTGATTTCATCTTCAACTGAAGTTGCACCAAAAGTAAATTCGTGGTAACCTAAGTTTAAGCCAGCACTCCAAAGTCTAACCTTATTATTTGATAATCTACCTTGACCAACTGTTAGTGATTGAAGTTCTTTTGCTAAAACAGGAGCCCATGTTGTTCCCAAATCAGAAGTTTTCATAACTGAACCATCAACAAATAAAACTGCGAATGTGGTACTGTTAGGGATTGGATAAATCTCAACAACATACATTCCGTTAGAAGTTAAATCAATTTGTCTTAAATTCCAATTAGCACCACCGTCGCTTGTGGTTGTTAAATATCTTGTTGCAGTAGCCGTTGCAGTTTCAGAATAAATTGCCATACCATTTTTATCATCAGTAAAAGCAACTTTACTCATACTTCCATCTTTAAATATAGTACTTGTTTTCCAATTTACACCTCTATCAGTAGTAGAATAAACCCTTCCAAGAGAAGTACCAAACCAAATTTTATCTCCTGTTTGAGAAATACATTCAACAAAACCTGTTTCAGGTGTTCCTGTTGAACCTGTTAAAGGTGATGGAACTCCTGCTAAAACTGACCAGGTTACACCTGCATCTGTAGTTTTTCCAATTCCCCAAGTGCTACCGATTGGGTCACCAAGCATCAAGCCATTATTATCATCGAAGAAGCAGAATCCATTAACAAATGGTGTAATATCGCTTATTGGGTCTATTGACCAATTGGCGCCACCATTAATTGTTGTATAGATGTTTGCTGCACCACTTTTTGGACCACTTCCAGCAATTGCTTTTGAGGATGTAAATCCGTGAACAGCATATAAAACTTCACTTGCAGCTTGATTTAATGAACTGCCTGAAGTAGTTAATTTTGCAATTGCACCAGGTATATATGGACTTTCTCCACAAACCCAAGCAACATCGTCTGTAGCAATACCTAAACCGTGCCATTGAATTGCATAATCAGATGGTACATTTAAATAACTTACATATTTATTTACAGAATTTAATTTTATTGGGATATAGAATAATTGATAATCAAGATAATTTGGAGCAGAATATTTAACAACTATTCTTGCTGTACCATCAAACCAAGGGTTATTTGGTAAAAGCTTAACATTGAAAGATAAATCTTTAGTTGTCAAAGTTTCAAAATTCAAATAACTAAATTGCTTATCAACAATTTCGATATAGCTATCAAGAGCAATAATTTCTACTGTTAAGCTGTCAGCGGTACCAAGATAATTTATCAAATTTAAGTTTATTAATGTTGCAGCATTATTTCTCAAAGCAACATCGCCATTAATAGATAAATCTTTTCCGACAATACCTGGTACATAAACTGTATTTGGAGCAAATTTTGAGTTATTATATTGCAATGCTTTTGCTGCATTGATTTTTCCAACATAATAAATTTTCATATTAGGATTTGTAGTTGAAAAAGCATCGTCGCAAGTGCTTCTGATTTGTGCTGAAACTTGCTCAGGAGACCAAGTTGGATGAACACAGAACACTAAAGCGGCTAATCCAGCAACAACTGGACTTGACATAGAAGTACCACTCATATTGCCATAAGAGTTATAAGGTAATGTTGAATAAATATTCTCACCAGGACCATATACTTTAACTGAATTGCCAAAGTTAGAGAAAGTAGAAACTGTATTTGCTCTGTTATAAGAACCAACTGACATCACGCCATCGTAACAAGCAGGATAAGTTGGTAAAAGGTCATTATTTGTTCCCTCGTTTCCAGAGGAAGCTACAACTAATGCGCCTTTTGAAATTGCAAAGTTAATTACATCTAATTCTTCAGGAGAAGAACTATTACCACCCCAAGAGCAGTTGATTACTTTTGCACCATTATTTGCAGCATAATAAATAGCTTCATAACCACGATAAACTCCAGTAACGGCTGAATTATCTGAGCTACATTTTACTGGCATAATTCTGCAAGAAAAGCCATAAGAAGCAATTCCTGTTTTATTATTAGTAATTGCTGCTGCGCAACCTGCTGTATGAGTGCCATGAGATTGAGAAGGATTTTTTGGATCATTATCTTCTAAATATTGATTTGCTGTGATTTGGGCTGTAGAAACATTTCCTACCATATCCCAACCGCGAATGTCGTCTATTTTACCATTACCATCATCATCAATTTTATTTCCTGGTATTTCTTTGCGATTTACCCAAATATTTCCAGCTAAGTCATCGTGTGACCAATCAGTACCATTATCAATGATAGCAATTATAACATTTGTATCACCTTTGGAAATATCCCAAGCATTTTTAGTTGCAGCATTGCTAAGATACCATTGTTGATAAAACAATGAATCATTAGGAGTGAATGCGTGGAAGTCTCTTTTGAAACTCGGTGTAGCATATTCAATATCTGAATTTTTCATCAATTCAATACAAACTTTGTAAGGGTCGATTTCATTTGAATAATTTATTTCTAAAATTCTATTTAAACCAATTTTTTCAACAGATTGAATAGATTTTTTGTCAGTTCCAAAAGGTTGGCGTGCTTTGAATGAACCATAAGCTGAAAGTATGCTAGCTGCACCTTTACCCAATGTGATATTGCCATTTTTATCTATAGACTGAAGAGCCTTAGTCTTTATATGTATTTGATTTTTATTAAGTTTATCAGAACTTACATAGCTAATATTCATATTTTTATAAACATTATTAATTGCATCAAAATAGTTGATACTATATGCTATTGATTTATCTTTAATTAATTCTTTA
>CAIWET010000309.1 GCA_903911805.1 uncultured Ignavibacteria bacterium
AAAAATCGTGCTAATTTCGTATTTTTGTAATCTGAATCAAAACATTTTGTAATGATTTTGAAACATTATTATTTTTTATATGTATATAAATAAATTTAAGTGCAAATTATTTGAGGATTTATGCCATATAACGACGTTTTTACTAAATATTTCAAATAGCAGGGAAATAATATGAATTGGCATATTGAGCAAGAGCTTAACGACAAAAATATTCAGCAAGAATTAATTAATTCTGCAAACATTCCTAATCATATTGCAATCATTATGGATGGCAATGGACGTTGGGCTGAAGAAAAAGGTCTTTCAAGGTCTAAAGGACACAAGGAAGGTCTCGAAAGCGTTAGAGATATTGTGAAAGCGTCATCTACTTTAGGTGTAAAATACTTAACTCTTTACGCTTTTTCTATTGAAAATTGGAAACGTCCTTTTGCTGAAGTTGAAGTTTTAATGAGTTTGCTCGAAATTTATTTGAAAAATGAAGTTGATGAACTTCATAAAAACAAAGTTAGAATAAAAACTATTGGCAAATTTAATTCTTTACCAAAAACTGTTCAGAAGTTATTATTATCAGCAGTAGAGAAAACTAAAAATAATACTGGCCTCACTCTTACTCTTGCATTAAGCTATGGAGCTAGATGGGATATAGTCAGAGCTGTTCAGTTAATTGCACTTGATGTTAGAAGAGGAAATTTATCTCCAGAAGATATCAATGAAGGTAATTTCTCGCAATATTTAAGTACAAAAGATATTCCAGATCCAGATCTAATGATTAGAACAAGTGGCGAATTCAGATTAAGTAATTTCTTACTTTGGGAAGTTGCTTATGGCGAAATTTATGTTTCTAACTTATTATTTCCTCAATTCAGAAGAAATGATTTATACGAAGCAATTAAAAGCTACTCTTCCAGAGAAAGAAGATTTGGAAAAACATCTGCTCAAATTAAAAATGAAAAAAAATCAATTGAAAATGATTCTTATATTAAAAAGGTATTTAATGCTATCAAATCAATTTAAAATATTATTATTTACTTTTTTTGCATTATTTTGCATTCAAAATGCTAATGCTCAAAGTTCTGGTGCTCAAAACCTCATAATTGCAGGTATCACTGTAGAAGGCAATGTATTTGCTGACGAACAAACCGTAATTTCACTTTCTGGTTTGAGATTAGGCGAATCATTCCAATATCCAGGCGATACTAAAATACAAAATGCAATTAAAAACATTTGGAATAGAAAACAATTTTCTGACGTAGAAATAATTTTAGATAAAAAAACTTCCTTAGGTGCTTTTTTAGTTATTAAAGTGAAAGAATTCGAAAGAATCAATAAAATCACTATTTTAAATAATGAAGAAATTGAAGCTGATAAAATCAAAAAAGCTATTGGCAAAACCGAAAAAGAAATTTTAGCCCCTTATGATATTTATTTAATCAAAGAAAATATTAAAAAGCTTTATCAAAAAGAAGGACTGATTTTTGCTGCTGTGGAAGTTGAAAGACAAAAGACTGACACTGCTCATTATACTAATTTGATTATTAAAATTAAAGAAGGTAAAGAATTCAAAATTGCAAAAATTGATTTCGAAGGAAATAATTCATTTTCTGACTCAAAATTAGCTGGTGAATTCAAAGAAACTCATGAGAAAAAATGGTGGAAATTTTGGGAATCAGCAAAATTAAATCTTAAAGAATTTGAAAAAGATAAAGAAAATATCGTAAAGTTTTACAACAAAAGTGGTTTTAGAGATGCCGAATGGGTAAAAGACACAATCATTTTTGATGAAAAAGAAAATGTAGCCACAATTAAAGTTTGGGTAAACGAAGGCAAAAGATATTTTATTAGAAATATAACTTTTGAAGGCAATACAATTTATAAATCAGAAACTCTATTAGCTAGACTTGAGTTCCAAAAAGGCGACCCTTATGATTATGAAAAATTCCAAAGTAATTTAAGAGGAAATGAATCTCAATCTGATGCTATTTCTTTATATCTTGATAATGGATATTTATTTGCTCAGCCAAATATTGAAGAAAATAGAGTTGAACCTGACTCAATGGATGTAAATATTAAAATCACTGAAGGAACAAGAGTTACTATTAATAAAGTTAATATTGTTGGAAATACAAAAACAAAAGATAAAATTATTAGACGCGAACTTTATACTAGACCTGGCGATTATTTTAGCAGATCTTCAGTAATCAGAAGCGTAAGAGCTTTAGGAATGTTAAACTATTTCAATCCAGAAGCACTTAAACCGAATGTAGTTCCTTCTTCTGACAACACTAAAGTTGACGTTGAATACAAAGTAGAAGAAAGATCAACCGATACATTCAATGCATCAATTGGTTATGCAGGTACTTTTGGTTTAACATTAGCAATTGGATTATCATTCAATAATTTCGATATAATGAGACCTTTGCAAGGTGGTGGTGGTCAAGTATTTAACTTCCAATGGGAAATGGGACAAGGTAACCGTTATCAAACTTTGTCAGTTGGCGTTACAGAGCCTTGGCTTTTCGATGAGCCAACAACTGTTGGTTTTAATATTTACGATACCAAATACAATTATTATTATAATTTACAAAGAACTGGTGTTCAATTAAATCTTGGAAGAAGATTCCATTGGCCTGATGATTATTTCAGAGGCGATTGGTCTTTAGGAGCAACTGCAATTGATGCTGGTACTTCCAATAGCACCTATTACAGAGCTGGAAAAACTTCAGAATTCACTATTTCTCAGACATTTTCCAGAGTTTCTCTAAACAATATGTATTTCCCAACTAGTGGCTCTAAATTCAGTTTATCTACTGTATTTGCAATGGGTGCATTAGGAATTGGAACAGCTGATTATATTAAAAATCAGTTTAAATTTGAAATGAATCAACCTTTATTTACATATAAAGACAATGATAGATTAATCCTGCACTTAAATACAACTTTAGGTTATATGACAGGCTTTAAAAGCGATACAACATTCAATCCTATTGAGTTATACTCAATGGGTGGTAATGGATTGAGCGGATTTGGCGTTACACCTTTAAGAGGTTATGACGATAGAGCAATTGCTTATAATGGCGGAAAAGTTATGATTAAACATACTGCTGAATTAAGATTTGCTGTATCATTAGATCCAATGCCGGTATTCCTTTATGGATTTGCTGAAGCTGGAAATGTTTGGACAGGATTAAAAGAAACTGACCCATTTGATTTAAAGAGATCAGCTGGTGTTGGAGTGCAATTATTACTTAACCCAATTGGTATTATCGGATTCAGTTATGGTTATGGATTTGATTCACCTTCTTATGGAGTTGAAAAACCAGGTTGGAAATTCTTATTCCACTTAGGTAATAATTTTTAATTGAAATTTATTTTATTTAATATATAATCAGGATTTTTTTATGAAAAGAATAATTTTAACTGGATTTTTTGCATTATTTATGTTATCATTTAGCTTTAATGCATACTCACAAAAAGAAAAACCAATGAAAATTGGCGTAGTTGATGTTGAAGCAGTAGTTAAAGCAATGCCAGAAGCAGTAAAAGCTGACCAGGATTTAAAAGATTTACAAAAATCATATAATGATTCATTAGTAAAAATGCAAGAAGACTTTTATAAAAGAATTGAGCAATATCAAAAACAACGTGGTATGATGGCTCAAGACCAACAACAAAAAGAAGAAGAATCTTTGAAAAATCTAGAACAAGTATTAATCAAATACAGAGATGACAGATTACAAGATATTCAAAAAAGAAGAGAAGAATTTTTAGATCCAATTAGAAAAAAAGTTAAAGACGCTATCGAAGTTGTTTCTAAAGAAGAAGATATGAACTTTATTTTTGATAAAGCAAATGCTATCGTTTTATTTGCAGACGAAAAATTTGACTTTACTTATAAAGTTATTGACAAAATGAAAAGAGAAAAATCTAATAAAAAATAATTATGAATAGATTTATTACCTGTTTAGTTTTTTTATAAGGATAAAATATAATGAAAAAGTTTTTTTTAATAGCATTTTTTGCACTCTTAATGAGCAGTTCTGCCTATTCGCAAAAAGTGGGATTTATTTCCTCTGACCTTATCAGAGATAAATTCCCAGAAGCTAAGCAGGTGGATATCAGAGTTCAATCAGTTGTTGAAGACTGGAAACGTGAGCTTGAAGTAATTGAAAAGCAAATTCAGGAAACTGATTTTGACATCAAGAAAAATCGTCTTGTGTGGAGCGATGAAGAAAGAACTACAAAAGAGAAAGACCTTGAAAATTTGAAGTCTTATAAACTTGAATATGCCAGAAAGAAATTTGAAGTTAATGGAGAATACGACGTTACTCTTAAAATGATGATGCAGCCAGTTGAAGAAAAAATCTTTGCCGCTGTTCAGGAAGTTTCTCAAGAAGATGGATTTGACCTTGTTTGGGACAAAGCCGTAAATCCTTTGATTTATACAAATTTCAAATATGACCTAACATTAAAGGTTTTGAAAAAACTTGGCGTTTCAGTAGATTCTTTAGAAAAAGATTTGCAAAAGAAAATCGATGCAGATCCAAGAAATCAAACTAAAGATTCTAAAGAGCCACCTAAGAGATCGCGTTCACGTACGAAAACTGAAGTTGATGATAAGAATATCGAAAAAGAAGATAATAATATTTTCGACAAAAAGAATCCGTTTGATCAGAATAATCCAAATCAAAATGATCCAAACAATCCAACGAAAACGGATCCAATTAATCCTACTGAAAATCGAAGAAAGAAATAGATTATGGCACATTTCAAGCCTTTAACTATTAATGAAATTAAAGATATTATCAAATCTGAGCTCATCGGTAATCCCGATGAGCTTGTTTTTGGTCTTAATAGAATTGACAATGCTAGCGATGGTGAATTAACTTTTTTCAATGATAAAAAGTTCATCAAATCACTTATCAATACGAAATCTTCTTGTGTAATCGTTCCAAAAGATTTAGATTTAACTCCCTATCCAAAAAGAAATTATCTTTTAGCTGATAACCCGCATTTCGCACTTTATCTTCTTTTAAAACATATTGAGAACAATCAAAAGATTGCTAAATCTGGTATTCACTCTACTGCTATTATTGGAGAAAATACTGAAATTGCTAAATCTGCTTATATTGGTCCTAATGTTGTAATTGGTGATGATTGCAAGGTTGGTAATAATACTAAAATTGAAGCAAATTGCGTAATTGCAAATAATTGTGTAATTGGTGAAGACTCAATTTTATATCCAAATGTATCTCTTTATACCGATACAATTATTGGTAATAATACGATTCTTCATTCAGGTGCTGTTATTGGTGCTGATGGTTTTGGATTTTTAGATGAAAAAGATGGTAGTTATACAAAAATACCACAACTTGGCAATGTGGTATTAGGTAACAATGTTGAAATTGGCGCTAATACCTGTGTTGATAGAAGTTTGATTGGTACAACAATCATTTCTGATGGAGTAAAATTGGACAATTTAATTCAAATTGGACACAATGCTGAAATTGGAGAAAATACTGCTTCTGCATCGCAAACTGGAGTTGCTGGCTCTACACGAATCGGAAAAAATTGTAGAATCGGCGGACAAGTTGGTTTTGCAGGCCACATAGATATTGCCGACGAAGTAATAATTTTTGCTCAAAGTGGAGTGGCACAATCAATTGAAAAAAAAGGAATTTATATGGGCTCGCCAACAAGAGACCGTATGAAATATTTCAAAATAGACAGATCTCTCGACTCTTTACCTGAGATTGTTTACGACTTTGAAAGAAAAAAGAAAGAATTACAAAAAAATCAGTAATATTTGTAATGATTTTTTATTATTTTTTAGTATATTGCATAAATATTTTATAAAAAAGTATTGAATATTTAATTGAAAATGGAAAAACAGAGAACAATAAAAGAAAAAGTAACGTTATCAGGGATTGGATTACACACGGGCAATGAAACATCAATCACTTTTTGCCCTGCTCCCGAGAACTATGGATATAAATTTATTAGAACAGATTTACCAGTTCATTTTGAAATAGAAGCACTTGTTGACAATGTTGTTGATTTATCTCGTGGTACTACCTTAGGCATTGGAGAAGTTAGAGTTCACACTGTTGAGCACGTTCTTGCTGCTTTAGCAGGATTACAAATTGATAATTGCAGAATTGAGTTATCTGGAAATGAACCACCAATAGGTGATGGCTCAGCCATGCCTTATGTTAATACATTGCTTCAAGCTGGAATCGTAGAACAACTTGCCGAAAGAAGATATTTCGAATTAGATGAAACCGTTAGATATACCAATGAAGATAAGGGTGTTGATATAGTTGCTCTTCCAACAGATGACTTTAGGATAACTGTAATGGTTGATTATTACAATCCTGCATTAGGAAGTCAGCATACTGGATTATTCAATCTTCAAAAAGAATTTTTAACAGAGTTTGCTCCTGCTAGAACTTTTTGCTTTTTGGCAGAAGTTGAAATGCTTAAAGAGCAAGGTTTAATAAAAGGCGGAAGCTTAGATAGTGCTTTGGTAATTGTTGACAAAGATTTGACAGAAGATGAAAAAGACAAATTAGTTGACATTTTCAATTTATCAGATAAACCATTTTTAGGTGAAAATGGTATTTTAAATAATATCGAATTAAGATACAAAAACGAACCTGCAAGACATAAACTCCTTGATATGCTAGGTGATCTTGCTCTTGCTGGTGTAAAAATTAAGGCTCAAATTTTAGCTGCTCGCCCTGGGCACGCTAGTAATTTTGAATTTGCTAAAAAAATCAGAGCTTTATATTTAAGTAAAGAACCTCAGAAGAAAAATGTAATCAAAGAAATTATGAAGCCATTAATGGACGTAAATGATTTGATGAAAATTATGCCTCATAGATATCCATTCTTATTGATTGATAAAATTGTAGAGATGGACACTATTGGTATGACTATTACAGGTATTAAAAATGTTACTATTAATGAACCATTTTTTATTGGTCATTTTCCTAATAATCCAATTATGCCAGGAGTATTGCTTTGCGAAGCATTAGCCCAAACTGGATGTATGTTGATTATGAAAACTGTACCTGATTATTCAAATTTATTAGTTCTTTATTTAGGTATTAAAAATGCTAAATTCAGAAAACCAGTTATTCCTGGAGATATTCTCGTTATGGAATGTCAATTGGTTGGAAAAAGATTAAATGTATATCAATTTAAAGGAACTGCTTCAGTGCTTGGTCAGGTTGCAGTAGAAATTGAATTTCAAGCAGCAACAGTGGAAAAAAATCATGAGTAGTACTTTCATTCATCCAACTGCTATAGTAAGCCCTAAAGCTCAATTAGGAGTTAATGTTAAAATTGGTCCTTTCACTATAATTAATGATGATGTAATTATAGGTGATAATAATGAAATTAGAAGTTCCGTTTATATTGATAATGGAGCGAGAATTGGTTCGGATAACAGAATTCATAGCAATGTTGTAATTGCAACTGAGCCACAAGATTTGAAATACAACAACGAACAGACTTTTGTTGAAATTGGCGACAGAAACGTTATTAGAGAATTTGCTACAATTAACCGTGGCACTACTTCAACTTATAGAGCAATTGTTGGAAGTGATAATTTAATTATGACTTATTGCCACATAGCCCACGATTGCGTTCTTGGTAATAATATTATTTTATCGAATGTTGTTCAGTTAGCTGGCCACGTTCATATTGATGACTTTGCAATATTAGGTGGAACTGCAAAAGTTCACCAATTTTGTAGTATCGGAAAATATGCAATGGTTGGCGGTGACGTAAAAGTTACTAAAGATATACCACCATATACTTTGGTTGGAGAAAATCCACCAAGAATTGATGGAATTAATAGAATTGGGCTTAAAAGAAGAGGTTTTACTTCGGAGCAAATTAATATTATTTATGATTTTTATCAAACAGTTGTTTTTTCAGGTTATAATACAACCGATGGATTAATAAAAATTAAAGAAAAAGGAAATATTCCCGATTATATACAAATTGCTATTGATTTTATTGAAAAATCAAACAGAGGAATTTATAGAGGAAATTAATGAGAAAGAGGTTATAAATGTCAAGAGAAGAATCGCAATCAGCTTTAAATATTTCAAGTGATGAATTATTGCAATTAGTGAGTTTTAATATTGGTGATGAAGAATTTGGTGTTGATATTTTAAGAGTTCAGGAAATCAATCGCATGGTGGACATCACACGCGTCCCTAACGCTCCAGAATATGTATTTGGAGTAATCAATCTACGCGGCAAAGTAATCCCGGTAATCGACCTTAGAACTCGTTTAGGGATGCCTCCAATTGATGATTCCAAAGAAACAAGGATTATTGTTGTTGAGATTGATGGTATTGTTATTGGATTTATTGTTGATCAGGTGAATGAAGTTATAAGAATTAGCAGAGCAATTACTGAAGCTCCTCCAATGATGGTTGCTGGTATTGGTGCTGAGTATATTACTTCAATTGCTAAACTCGAGAACAGATTATTAGTTTTATTGGATTTAGAGAAGGTTCTTACAGCTGACGACAAAGAATCTATTGAAGAATTAGTTTAACATTTTCAATTTTTAAAGCAAATAGGCATTCTATTCGAATGCCTTCTTGCTTTTTATTAAAACGACGCAAATTTACATTTCGAATTCCATATGAATATCAGCAGCTTTAACGCTATGAGTTAATGCACCAATAGAGATTGCATTTACTCCAGTTTTGCAATATTCTTCTAATGTTTCATAAGTTATTCCACCAGAAGATTCAATGAATATCTCATCTCCATTTTTGGTATTTCTTATGAACTTGACTGCTTCAATAGTTTTTTCAGGATTCATATTGTCTAATAAAAATCCATCAATTCCAATTTCCAAAGCTTCTTTAATTTGTTCAAAATTTTCTACTTCTAATTCAATTGGCAATCCAAAATTCTTTTCTTTTATTTTCAATAGAGCATCTTTTATACTTCCAGCTGCTTGGATATGATTATCCTTAATCAAAATACCAGTAGATAAATTTGTTCGATGATTGCAAGCTCCGCCACATCTTACTGCATATTTTTCAAAAGTTCTTAATCCAGGAGTAGTCTTTCTGGTATCAAGAATTTTAACACCATATTTACTGCCAATTTTAGCGTATTTATTTGCTTGAGTTGCAATTCCACTCAATCTCTGAATAAAGTTAAGTATCGATCTTTCTTTTGATAATATTTCAATCGTGAAACCTGACATTTCTGCAATTCTCTCACCTTTTTTGCAAAATTCTCCATCTTTTTTGAAAATCTGAATTTTAACTGATTCATCAAAAAAATATTTAAGATATTTAATTCCGGCAATTACAATTTCACTTTCTGCTTCAATATATGCTTTGCAAACATCATTTCTTGAAAATATACCTTCAGCTGTTTTATCGCCAAATGGCATATCTTCTTCGATGCATAGCTCTACGAGATCCTTGATTACTTCCTCAGGGATTTCTCTAACTTGCTCATAATTAATCACTTAATTCCAACATCCTTTCTAATGGTTTTAATGCTTTTAATCTTAATTCTTCGTCCATTTCAATTGTAGGAGTAAGTGTTTCCAAAGCATTAACCATTTTTTCTAGTGTATTGAGTTTCATATGAGGGCATTCATTGCAACTGCAGCCCTCTAAATTTGGTACAGAATAGAATATTTTATCTGGAAGATTTTTCTTCATCTGATGAATAATTCCTGATTCTGTAGCTATTATAAATTCTTTATTTTCAGATTTTTCAGCAAATTTAAGAATTCCTGTTGTTGAGCCTACATAATCAGCATATTGCAAAATGTTTTCTGGGCATTCAGGATGAGCTAACATAAGCGCATTTGGATAATCTTTTTGCATTTTGATTACTGCTATTTCACTGAAAGTTTCGTGTACCTGGCAACTTCCATTCCAAAGTTCCATTTCTCTTCCTAGCTTTTTTACTAAGAATGAACCTAAATATTTATCAGGAGCAAAGCAAATTTTTTGTTCCAGTGGAACAGAATTAACAATCTTTTCGGCATTGGAAGAGGTACAAATAATATCGGAAAGCGCCTTTACATCGGCAGAACAGTTAATATACGAAATTACAATATGATCGGGATGGTCTTCTCGCCATTTTTTAAATTCTGCTTGTGGAGCAGAATCAGCTAGCGAACATCCAGCATTCATATCAGGGATAATTACAGTTTTGGTAGGATTTAATATTTTGGCAGTTTCTGCCATAAAGTGAACCCCACAGAAAAGAATAACATCAGCATCAACTTTTTTAGCTGCTTGTGCTAATGCTAATGAATCACCAAGGAAATCAGCTAAGTCTTGTATTTCACCATCTTGATAATAATGGGCTAATACAACAGCATTTCTTTCCTTTTTAAGTCTGAAAAATTTCTCTTGAAGTGTTTCCATCAGTTTTATCATTAAATAAATAATATTGAAACTATAAAGAAGAAATGGTATTTAATTTATTTTTTGGGATATGGTGAAATATCAAAAGAATTCTAATCTAAATCTAAAACTGCATAAGAAATTGGAATTGAAATTGTAATTTTTGTATATTTATATGGTTCGCTTGCAAAAACTATTTCAGCATTATAAATATCAAGAATTTTTCTAACAATTGATAGTCCTAATCCTAAACCTTGTTGTTCATTTCTCATTCTTTCAAATTGGATATAACCATCAATATTCTCAATATCGTCAGTTTTTAATCCAATACCATTATACAAAAAACTAATATTATAAAAATCATAATCAATATTAGTAGAAATTATGACCTTTGTTCCTATTTCTGAGAATTTAAAGCAATTGTCAGTTAATTCCTGAATGATTTTAGTAAAATGCTCTTCGCCTATTCCAAGAGAATGTTCCAAAGCATAAATTTCTAGGTCTTCACTTCTGTTATATTTATAAGCAATATTCATTGCATTTTCAAAAATAACAGTTTCACAGTAAAATGTAGTTTGTTTCTGCAGCTCTAAAATATCGTTTATATTAGCAGTAACAATAAACAAGTTTGCATAATACAAATAATTTTCAAATGTATTCTTCAATCTTGTGGCAGATTCTTTGATATCGCAAACAATTTCAATTATATCCTGATAGTCTTCCCCACCTTTATCGGTAAAGTGATTTACAAGATAATTTGAAAATCCATGAATCTGATTAATCGGGGTTCTGAATTCGTGAGGTAAAGCCATACTAAGATTAGACTTCATTTTTTCAATTTTTTCACCTAAAACTTGTTGATTTTCTACAAGTTTTTTTGTTCTGATGGCAATTGTTTGCTCCACTAAATCTTCATCATTCTTATGGGATTCTCTTAAATTATAACTATGAATCATATTTGTCATCGAAGAGGTAATTACTTTGATTAAACTCAAAATGTTAATTTTAATTTTATCAACATTGATATTGCAATTTATAACCAATAATCCAATTACTCCATCTATTGTCAATAATGGAATTACTAATATTTCATTAAATCTATCAATATTTAAAATTGCAACTTTACAACTTTGCAGGGCATTACCAAAAACACCTTCATTGATTAATTGATCATAATAATTATCAATTGAATATTCTTTTTGTTTACAATTCTCATATCTCTTTGTCAAGTCAAATGTTTCTTGATTGATGAAATAAATAGTTGAACTATTAATAAATGCTAATTTATTTATTATTGACATCGCTTCATTAATAATTTCGTGAACTTTACTATGAATATGGTTGTTATCAGTAAATTTCTCAAATTCTAAGAATAAATCATAAAAATCAACTATAGATATTTCTTTATTGTGTTTCATTCTTATTTCGCAAGTTTAATGATATTTGATGATGCTTGATAAGAATCTAGAAACAATTGATACTGGTTTTTAAGTATATTATTGTCGAAGGTTAATTTATTCCAAATCTGGAAATTTGGAATAGGAACGACAGGATTAGGAATGTAATGTAAATCCATTATTTTTGCAATTATATCAGCAAGATGTACACAAGAAATTAATTCGTCAGCTTTGCCATCTATAATACCAATATTTGCATATTGAATTACATTCTTTAAATTAATCGGCAATTTCCATTTTTCAGCAATTAATCCTCCGATTACATTTCTAGACATACCAAAAGTTTCTTTCTCTAAAACATCTAATGATAAATTTTGCTCTATTGATTTATCAATTAATGATGAATACAAATCACTGAATTTATATAAAAAGAAAAGGACTCCTATGTCGTGGACAATGCCACTTACAAAATAATTCTCTGTATCTTTTACTCCTAAATTATTTCCTAATATTTTAGTAAAAGTTGCAACTGCTATTGTATGTTTCCATAGTGCTATAGTGTATTTACTTCCTTTGTCATCAGCATTTTTAAATAATTCTAAAATTGACAATGATAAGACCAAATTCTTTACTTCATTAAAGCCTAGTAAAAAAATAGCTTGGGTAACGTTATTAACTCTATTACGAATACCAAATATTGGAGAATTAACCAATTTCAATAGCTTTACTGTTGTTGCTTGGTCTTTTATTATAATTTCAGCAACATCATTTACTGTACTTCTGGGATTAGAAATTGATGTCATCAATTTACTATAAATAGTAGGTAAAGTTGGAAAATCATTTAAACTACTTAATATTGTATCAATTTTTATAGCCAATTTAATTTATACCTTCTTTCATCTTTCTAATTTTATCCAATTCAGTATATAAACCTATTTCAAGCAATTCTTCTTCTAATATATTTCTGGGAGTCCAACTAAATCTTCTTGCTAATTTTGCAATTGCTAATTCATATTCATCAGAACTAAACTCAATATCATTTATTTCTTCTTCATCCGAAACAATGGAGACATAGTCTATATTCCATATTTTAAAGAAATTTAAATGTTTTTTTGATAGAGTTACATTTGCTCCAAGAAGAACTTGACCTAACTTATTTAAGATCGGTTCAGCTAAAACCATTCCCTCTTCAACTTGACTTATTTGGAGTATTTTTGACATTATATATTA
>CAIWET010000310.1 GCA_903911805.1 uncultured Ignavibacteria bacterium
AAAAATGAAAAAAATATTATGATTGTTAATGAATTATTAAATCCGATTTCAATAGCCATTATTGGTGGCTCCAATGATGTGCATAAACCAGGTGGAAAAATATTAAAAAATATTATTGATGGCAAATATCACGGCAATCTTTATGTGGTAAATCCTAAAGAGGATATAGTTCAGGAAATATACTCTTATCATAACGTTGCGGCTCTTCCGCAGGTAGATCTTGCAATTTTTGCTATTGCCGCAAAGCATATTCCTGAGGCTATCGAAACGTTGGCTAAAGACAAAGGAACTAAGGCGTTTATTATTCTTTCGGCTGGTTTCAGCGAAATGGGTCCGGAAGGTAAAAAATTAGAGCAAAAAATAGTGGATTTGGTGAATTCGGTTGGCGGCTCGTTAATCGGTCCAAATTGCATTGGGGTTTTATCTCCAAATTATAAAGGATTTTTTGCTGGACCAATTCCAAAGTTTAACCCGATGGGCTGCGACTTTGTATCAAGCTCTGGGGCAACAATTTGCTTCATTTTAGAGGTAGCAATTCCAAGAGGAATATCTTTTTCGAGTATTTTTTCTGTTGGAAATGCCGCTCAAGTAACTGTTGAAGATATATTGGAGTATTGGGATGAATCTTTTGATGAAAAAACCAGCTCAAAAGTAAAATTGATTTACGTAGAGGAAATAAAAAATCCAGATAAATTCTTGAAACATTCTTCCTCGCTAATCCATAAGGGATGCAGAATTGCAGCAATCAAAGCTGGAACAACTGACGCAGGATCTCGTGCAGTTTCTTCTCATACCGGCGCATTGGCTGGATCGGATATTGCAGTAGATGCATTATTCAAAAAAGCAGGTATCACTCGCTGTTATTCAAGAGTTGAGTTGGTTTATCTTGCCGGAGTGATGCAACATCCAAAACTCAATGGAGATAGAATTGCAGTTATCACTCACGCTGGTGGCAGCGGAGTAATGCTGACTGATACTCTTTCTAATGGTGGACTAAAGGTTCCGGCAATTACCGGAGCAGCAGCAGAGGAGCTTTTAACTAAGCTTTATCACGGCTCATCGGTTGCCAATCCGATTGACTTTTTGGCAACAGGAACAGCTCAGCAATTGGGGACAATTATTGATTATGTGGATAACGATTTTGATAACATTGATGGTTCGGTTGTAATTTTCGGTACTACTGGAATGAGCGACGTAACAGATGTATATGATGTTTTGAATGAAAAAATGAAAACATCGAAAAAACCGATTTTCCCGGTATTGCCTTCAGTAGTTTTAGCTCAAAATGCAGTGGAGCACTTTTTATCATTAGGTAGAATTAATTTTACTGATGAAGTATCTCTCGGCAGAGCTTTGGCGAGAACTTATTATACGCCTCAACCAGCTGACGAAACAAGATATGACGATGTTGACGTGGAGACAATCAGGAATGTAATCGAAAATTCAGAAAATGGTTATCTTTCCCCAGAAAAAGTACAGCAATTACTAGATGCGGCAGGGGTGCCAAGAGTTCCCGAAGCCGTTTGCAAAGATGCATTCGAAGCAATCGAACAATCGGAGCATTTTGGATATCCAGTAGTTATGAAAGTGGTAGGACCAATTCATAAAACAGAGGTTGGCGGAGTAATTTTGAATGTAATCAATCAGGAACAAGTTCAAACCGAATTCCACAAATTGATGTCTATTGAAGATTCAAAAGCAGTATTGATTCAGCCAATGTATAAGGGAATTGAACTTTTTATTGGAGCAAAATACGAACAAAAATTTGGTCATATAATTGTTTGCGGACTTGGTGGGGTATTTATTGAAGTATTGAAAGATATTCAATATGGATTAGCTCCACTCTCGAATTACGAAGTAACCAAAATGATTGAAGGCTTGAAATCTTATAAGTTAATTGAGGGATTTAGAGGAAAAGCTGGGGTAAATAAAGAAAAATATGCTGAGATAATTCATAAAGTTTCATCATTGGTTCGCAATGCACCAGAAATCGCGGAAATGGATATAAATCCACTTTTGGGGTCAAAAGAAAATATTTATGCAGTAGATGCAAGAATTAGAATAGAAAAATAGCAATTTTTACCTGCAATTTTGGTAATTTTGCTTTATTAATAATATTATTAAAGAAAAAAATATGTCTAGAGAATATAACGGAAAATTAGAAGGACTTAATTTCATTAAATCCGGCAAAGTTAGAGATATTTATGATGCTGGCGAAAACCTAGTTTTTGTTGCTTCTGATAGAATTTCAGCTTTTGATGTAATTATGAATGAGCCAATTCAAGGAAAAGGCGAAATATTAGCAACTATATCAACATTTTGGTTTAATAATACTAAATCAATAATTCAAAATCACTTAATTTCGGACCAGGTAAGCGATTATCCTGAAGAATTTCATCAATATTCTGATGTTCTTTCGGGCAGATCAATGCTTGTTAAAAAATGCAAGGTTTTACCAGTTGAATGTATCGTAAGAGGATACGTTGCCGGTAGTGGTTGGAAAGAATATCAGAAATCTCAAACAATTTGCGGAATTAAATTACCAGCAGGATTGCAAGAATTCGAAAAATTGCCAGAACCGATTTTCACTCCATCAACTAAAGCTGACGAAGGCCACGACGAAAACATCAGTTTTGAGCAGATGTGCGAAATCCTCGGCGAAAAGTTAGCAAATGAAGTAAAAGAAATGGCGATTGCAGTTTATAAATTCGGTGCTGAATATTTAGAAAAAAATGGATTAATATTAGCAGATACAAAATTTGAATTTGGAAAAAATGAAAATGATGAGTTGATTTTAATAGACGAAGTGATGACACCCGATTCATCAAGATTTTGGCTAAAATCAGAATATGCGCCTGGCAAACTCCAATATAATTTTGACAAACAAGTATTGAGAGATTATCTTGAGAGCATTGATTGGAATAAGCAACCGCCACCACCAGTATTGCCAAAAGAAATAATTGAAAAAACACTGGATAAATATAAAGAAGCATTGAATTTGATTGTGAGATAGTTGGTTAAGATTAAAGATAAGATAACCACCCCGTCTTTTTGCTTTGCAAAAAGCCACCCCTCCTTACAGAAGGAGGGGAGGTAAAGAAGTGGAATTAGGATTTTTAAGGGAATTTTAAGAAGAAAAAGAAAAATAATTTAAAATATGGCTCAATATAATAATTATGAAATTTCTGTCGGAAAAACCGGCAATGAAGTATTTGATTGGACTACTTTTTTTACATCAATACTTTTGGTTACATTTGGCTTACTGTCAATTTATAGTGCAACAATGGATGCAGGTCAAAGCCAGTATTCCAATAATCAGCTAAAATATGCAATTGTAAGTTATGGAGTACTGATTGGAATACTATATTTACCCGAACGATTTATACACGAATTTGCTTACATCGCTTATGGAATTTCCCTTTTACTATTAATTCTGGTGCTTATTCCTGGAATTGGAAAGGATCAATATGGTACGCGAGGGTGGATTGTGGTCGGTGGATTTAGTTTGCAACCTTCAGAATTTGCTAAAGTTACGACTCTTTTAGTTGTTGCAAGGCATTTATCGCTAAGAGGAACAAATATCACCATTCTTAGGGATTTTCTATATGTAAGTGCTTTGGTGGCATTGCCTGTTTTATTGATTTTAGTTGAGCCTGATACAGGATCAGCCACAGTTATATTGGCAATGTATATAGGCATAATGCTTTGGGCTGGATTTGATATATTCACCTTATTTATTGTTCTGAGCATTCCGATAATAATAATTTTATCAATCATCGGAATGAATTATTATATAGCCTCAATAGTAATTTTTGGAATAGTTGCTTTTACTTTCAGAAAAAAAATCTATATAACGCTTTTGGCAATTATTTTTGCTGCTGGAATTGGATATTCAAGTCCCATTATAGTGAAAAATTTAGCACCTCACCAGATAGATAGAATTGAAACTTTTTTGAATCCCGGAAATGACCCAAGAGGCAAAGGATACAATGTTATTCAGTCAGTTTTGGCTGTGGGCAGTGGTGGACTTACTGGCAAAGGATATATGCAGGGATTGCAAACACAATTGAGATATATTCCAAAGCAATGGACAGATTTTATTTTTTGCGTACCAACAGAAGAATTCGGCTTTTTGGGCGGAATAACTGTTATTGGTTTGTTGGGAGTAATGATGTCAAGAGGATTAAAAATTGCACAAGAAACAGAGAATAAATTCCACGGTATAATAGCAATTGGATTTGTTTCCATACTATTTTACCATTCAATAATAAATATAGGTATGGCAATGGCAATAATGCCAGTTATGGGTATTCCTTTACCATTTTTGAGTGCCGGTGGCTCAGCTCTGATGATTAATGTATCAATGGTAGGATTACTTTTGCACGCACATAGACACTATAAACTAAAGAAAAGAGCGGTATAAAATGAAATTAGCAGTATCCTTCGGTGATTGTAATGGTATTGGATTCGAATGCTTTTTGAAAGCAATTGAAATTATGAGTGAAAGTTATTTCTTTGAAGATTATTCATTATATTTATTTGCAAATTTAAATACTGCAAAAAACTATATTGATAAATGTAATTTAAAAAAATACAGGATTGAAGGCGATAGGTTATTAATCAATGATATCGCTATCCATATTGTTCCTTTAGAAAAAGAAGCAGAAATAGTTTTTGCCGAAGATAGATTAGATGCCGGTGAACACGCATTAGAATCTTTATCTAAAGCAATTGATGGCGTTATTGCCGGCAAATTTGATGGCTTGGTTACTTTGCCAGTTTCTAAATTGTCCTTGAATATGGCTGGATGGTATTATCCTGGTCAAACAGAAATGGTTGCCGAAAAATCAAAATCAAGTGATTATCAGATGATTTTGTTCAATGAAGGCTTGAGAGTTGCAATTGCTACTATTCACGAGCCTATCGTAAAAATTCCACAATTATTGAATAAAGACGTAATTGTTAAACAAGCTGAAATGCTTTATCTATCATTAAAAAAAGATTTCGGAATTAAATTGCCAAAAATCGCTGTTTTGAGTTTAAATCCTCACGCTGGCGAAAATGGAGTTATCGGAACTGAAGAAATAGAATATATTATTCCTGCTGTAAATGAAATTGCAGCAAGAGGAATTAGAGTTGAAGGTCCATATCCATCAGACGGTTTCTTTGGATTTGGATATTATCAAAAATTTGATGGTATTCTTGCAATGTACCACGACCAGGGATTAACACCACTAAAAGTTCTTGCAGGTGGTAATGGTGTAAATTATACAGCAAATCTAAATGTTGTTAGAACATCTCCTGACCACGGAACAAGTTACAGCAAAGCTGGAAAAGGAATTTCTGATCCAAAAAGCACAATTTCAGCAATTGAATGGTGCGTAAGAATAATTGAAAATAATAGAAAATTTGAACAAATTAAGGACTAATTGATGACCCAAAACAGAATTGAAGTACCAGTTGCAAATGATCCCAATGATATAAAAGACCAATTTCAGGCTTTAGTTGATATTATTAAAATTTTGAGAAAAGAGTGTCCCTGGGATAAAAAGCAAACTAATGAGTCAATTGCTCATCTAACAATTGAAGAAGCTTATGAAACAATCACTGCAATTCAGGAAGGTGACGATAAAGAATTTTCCAAAGAGCTTGGTGATTTAACTCTTCATATTATTATGCACGCAATTATGGCTGAAGAACGTGGTGCTTTTGGGTTATTGGAAGTTTTAACACAAATTCAGACAAAGCTTGTTCACAGGCACCCCCACGTTTTTGGAGATATTACAGTTAATGGCGAAGACGATGTGCTAAATAACTGGGAAGCTTTAAAAATGAAAGAAGGAAAAAAATCAATTCTCGAAGGAGTGCCACTTACTCTTCCTGCATTACTTAGAACTGAAAGAATTCAGCAAAAAGTTGCCAGAAGAGGGTTCGATTGGGACAATAAAGAAGATATGTGGAATAAAGTTTTCGAAGAAATTGCTGAATTTAAAAGTGAATTGAAAAATGGCGATACTCAGAAAGCAAAAGAAGAGTTTGGCGACATTCTTTTTGCTATGGTTAATGCCGCAAGATTCGAAGATATAGTTGCCGAAGAATCTCTTCAACTTACAAATAATAAATTTACTAAACGATTTAATTATGTTGAAGAAAAGGTAAAAGAAACCGGCAAAACTTTTGAAGAATTTACTTTGGCAGAACTCGATGTATTTTGGGATCAAGCCAAAGCTATGGGATTATAAATATTTTATATATTTATCCGATAATATACTAATGTGAAATGTAAGATTATTTCAAGAAATATAAAATGAACAAAAATAAATATTATATCATAATCGCAATCGCTTCGGCAATGCTCTTTGCCTGCAATTTTTCGCCGATTGAAGTGGAAAAATTCACTGAATATTCCAAAATTAATCAAAATGAAAAAGCAAAGATTTACTGGAAATTTAAAAATGCTCAAGGCGTTGCAATTGAAGGATATAATAATGTTTTTGCTGCTGAAGATAGCCTTGAAGTATCCACTAGTACCAACAAAACATTATATTTCTCAGCATATAGAAATAATCTTGATACCGTGAGAAGATCTTGCGTTATTGAAGTTCAAAAGCCGGAAGTTGTTGAAGAAAAATCAATTACATCGAAAGTGCCTTCTGAATATCTTATTAGTTTGAAAGATGAAAATCGCAAAATTGAGCATATTAAATTTGCTGGTTATGATTATAGTCCAGAAAATAATTCATTAGAAATTAAATTATTAACTTTTGATGAATTTGGCGGTTTGGCTTTTGACAATGAGTTAAATGAAACTCTTGCAAAAAAAATGAATATTTATTGCGGCGAGAATAATATTGATATTCAGCCAAAAATTGAATACATTAAAAATGAAAAAATTAAGCCAGTTGAATTTAACTTCCTCTTTGACAATTCAATGATGGCAGAAGAAGGGTTTAAACCTGAAATAATTGTTAATGATTTTAGTAAAAAATTGAGCGAAAATGATAAAATGAATTATTCAGAATATAATTTGAATTTTCATCCAATTGCTAAAGATTTGACTAAAAAGTCCACAAATTCAGCTCTTCAAAGCTATACTCCGTCACCTCGAGAAGGAATGAACTCGCTTTATAAATCGATGTTTAATTCGCTTGAAGAAATTAAATCATCACCAGAGAGCAATCAAATGATGGTGGTTTTAACATATAATTCAGACAATTCCTCAATTTTATATTTTGCTGACGATATAACTGCTCTTTCTGCTGCTAAAAATATTCCAATCTATTTCATTGCAATTGGTGGCGGATTAAATACTTACGCATTGCGTTATATTTCTTCGATAACAGGAGGAAAGTTCTATCATATTGATAATGATGAGCTTTCTAGCATTGATGGAATTTTATCCGAAATTTATAATTCTCAGAATCATTATATCAAGCTCACTTATGATTTGACAAATAATAATAAATGCAATAAAATGCTCACAATTTTTGATTTCGATCAAAATGAAAAACATTATTACGATAAATTGCAAGTATTTCTTAGTAAACAAGCACAATATCAGAGCTATCAGGCATTAGCAGTATTTGATTTCAAATCAAGTACATATAACAAAATTTATGATGAAAATATTGAGCTTTTGGCTTTAAATCTAAAAGAGAATCCTGATGCTCAAATCGTATTAATTGGTAATGCTGGTAACGAAGGCAATTCAGAATATTGCGATAAAATGGGAATGGTTAGAAGCGAAGATGTTAAAAAAGCATTGATAATGTATGGAGCAAAAGACAATCAAGTTAAGATAAAATCTAATGGAAATCATAAGATGCTCTATAATATGGAAAATGAGATCTGGCAAGGATATTTGAATCGCAGAGTAGAAGTGAAATGGTTAGACCCATCGATTTTACCATTTGAGCTTTGTGGCAGCAAATATTATAATTCTGAAGAATTGGCAATTTCTGCAATGGAAAAATGGGAAAATAAGGGATTTAAAGCGTATTACGACCGTATTAATATTGACGATTCGCCATTTTATAGAATAAAATTCTGGGGTTATGCTACTGAGGATGAAGCTAAAACAGAAGTGAGAAGAATCAATAAAGATTATAAGGAAAACTTTACAATTGAATAATTTCAGAGATGAAGATTATCGCCTTTTTCTTGCAACGTTTATTGATAAAAATATCGTTTCGGGTTTTTATAATCAATTATCTGATAAAGTTGGTAAAAGTATTCGTGGCAAACTTGTGGAATCCTGGAATTTCCACTTTACTTGGCATTTTTTTGGGGAATGCAATCAAAATGATTATAATGATATATTAATGGAATTAAACCCTTATTTTAAAGAAGTTAATTCGTTGATGGAATTCAAGGGGATTGATGCTTTTCCAAATTTTAATAATCCGAATGTAATTTATCTAAAAGTTAATAATCCTGATAATCAAATTTTTGATTTGCAAAATTCTTTATCAAAAGAAATAGCAAAAATGGGATTTAAAGTCGAAAAAAAGAAATTCACTCCACATATTACATTGGTTAGAATCAAAGAAATTTCTGACAAAACTATATTGAAATCATTTTTTGATGAGAACAAAGATTCGCATTTCGGTGAGCAATCATCCTTCAAAATTAATTTGGTAAATTCTACTTTGACACCCAAAGGACCAGTTTATAAAATTCTGAAATAAAAAAAGGTCAAGCATTTTGTACTTGACCTAATTTCTATACCATCAAAATCAATTATTCAGATTTCAAAAGTTCTTTAATTCCCCCAATTGAACTCATAATGCCTGTTGCTTCGTAAGGCATAAATACAATTTTACCAGAATTTGCGGAAATGTCTTTCAATGATTCTAAATATTTCAAAGCAATCAAATATTGAGCAGGATCTGATTTTGAATCTTTAACTGACTCTGAAATCATCTTGATTGCGTCTTTTTCTGCACTAGCAATTTTCAATCTTGCTTCTGCCTGACCTTCAGCCCCTAAAATTAATGATTGTTTTTGACCTTCAGCTTGAAGAACTAAAGCTTCGCGCTGACCTTCTGCAGAAACGATTGCAGATTGTTTCAATCCTTCAGCTTTTAAAATTTGACTTTGCTTTTCGCCTTCTGCTTGCAAAATTAAGGCTCTCTTGTTTCTTTCAGCAGTCATTTGTTTTTCCATAGTCAATCTAATGTCTTCTGGAGGCATAACGTTTCTAAGCTCTACTCTGATTACTTTAATGCCCCATTTGTCGGTGGCACCATCTAAAACAGTTCTTAGTTTAACGTTAATTGTGTCCCGGCCAGACAAAGTATGGTCGAGGTCCAAATCTCCAATTACTGATCTGATTGTCGAAGTTGTAAGCTGTTTGATACCCTGTTGAATATTGTAAATTTCATACACAGCTTTGATTGGGTCAATAATTTGCCAATAAACAACGCAATCAACTTCCATAGTTACATTATCGCGAGTGATAACTGCTTGAGGATCGATATCGATTAATTGCTCACGTAAATCAAGCGTGGCTCTAACCTTGTCGATAAATGGGATAATAATATTTAATCCCGATTCGGCAGTTTTGTGGTATTTTCCAAGTCTTTCAATTAATTTTACAGTTGCCTGACTTACCATTTTAATGCTAGAGAAAGCAACAACTACAACAAAGAACAATAGTACAAAAATCAAAATTGCACCTATTTCCATAAATCCTCCATTAAATTTTTTCGACTATTAATTTTATACCGTCAGTTTTAATAACTTTAACTTTTTCATTTTTAGTAATCAAGGAATCATCAGCGGTACGTGCAAGCCAATCCTGTGATAAAACCATAATTCTGCCTGTACTTTGATGATTGTCAATATCTTCATAAACAATACCAATTTTACCAATTAATGCATCAACATTAGTTTTAATATCATTTCCTGGTGAGTTTTTAATAAAGAAATTTTTGAAAATTGTTCGAGAAGAATAAACCAAGAGTATAGATACAATAGCAAATACAATTACTTGAACATATAAATTATGAATTCCTGTTAAATCAAGCAATGAAGCAACTAAAGCTCCAACCCCAAACCACATTATTACAAATCCTGGTGTTAGGATTTCAAGAATAAAGAAAGCAATTGCAATTACAAGCCACCAATAATATTCCATATATCACCTATTTATATTGTCTTTATAATAAAGAAGATAAGGAGCTAATATTATTTTATACAAAAAAAAGTGGCAACCTTTTTGAGGTTGCCACTTTATGTATGTTTGTTCGAGGAGTTGAAAAACATCTATGAAATTATGGTTTAGTTGGGTCTGTGCCGCCTGCTTTGATAATTGCATCTAATTTAGCAATTTGGTCAGGAGTTAAGAAAGTTTTAACTGTTGCTACGTAAGTGTCATAACATTTTTTAGCTTGAGCTTCAGCTTCAGTTCTGCCTGGGATAGCTGCAATTGCTGCTTTAGCTTGTGTTTCTGCTTCTTTCATTGCTGTAGCAGCTTCTTCTCTTGTTTTTGTTCCAGCTTTAACTTCAGCCATTATAGCATCTCTTTGTGTTTTTAAACCGTCTAAGATAACTTTTTCTTGGTCACGAATTGGTTGCATTGCAACTGTATAACAATCTCTGTAAATTTTTGCTGCATCGTTTGCTGCTTTAACTTGATTTGAATCTAAGCCTAAGCCAACTAATACTTTACCTAATGGACCTTCTACTAAAACTGGTTTGCCTTTACCTTTGTCGCCGCCTTTATTGTCTTTGCCATTACCTTTTCCAGTGTCTTTGCCAGTGCCTTTGCCTTTGTTAGCTAAAGCTTTGTCTAATAAAGCAACTTGCTCTGGAGTTAAAGTAGCTCTAACTGCTGCGTCATATTTTGTAAAGCAATCTTTTACTGCTGCTTTAGCTGCATCTCTGCCAGGGATAGCTGCGAGGTCAGCTTTTGCTTTTTCTTGAATAGCTTTTAATTGTTCTCTAGCTGCTGCTTTATCTAATGAACCAGCTTTAACTTGTTCCATAATAGCTGTTACTTGAGCTTTTACGTCGTCCATAATTGCTTTTTCAGCTGCTTTGATTTCTGCTGTAGCTGCTGTAACGCAATCTACATATTCTTGAGCAATAGTTGTTATTGCTGCAGCTTCTTCAGGAGTCATTCCAACTTGACCTAAAGCGAAACCGTAAGGTCCAAATGTATTTGGTGCTTTTGGTTCTGGTTTGCCACCGATTGCCATTAAGTCATCATTTGCTTGTTGTGCTTCTAAAGATACAACTCCAAGGTCGTTTGATGCAAATACATCTGAAACGATATTAGTTGTCATATACTGTGCGCTTGATGATACTGGTGTTGAGTCTTGACTGCAAGACTGCAATGAAATTATAGCTACGATTGCTATTAGTACTGCTAGGATTCTTGTGTAGTTTTTCATTGTTCTACCCTTTTTATAAAGTTATTTAAAATTTAATTTCTAATTATTAAAGAGATTCACTTTGTTTGTGCATTCCGTTTTGCATCTCCCTTTATATACATTAACACAACTTTTTTAAAATATTACAAAAAAAATTAAAAAAA
>CAIWET010000311.1 GCA_903911805.1 uncultured Ignavibacteria bacterium
AATTCAAAGGACAAATTATTTAATAAGTCTTTTCTTCCGGTTGATTTTATCTTATTTATTAATATATTTAAATTTTCCATATTTTTTTAGTGTGTTAGTGCCCAAATTAAAACATTTGTTCCCATTTTTAATGCTGATTCTCTAACTGATTGAGGATCTTTATAAATATCTGGATCAGCCCAGCCATCGCCTAAATTTGATTCAAAAGTGTAAAATACACAAAGCCTCTTATTGTGAAAAAGCCCAAATCCTTGTGGTGCTTTATTGTCGTGTTCGTGTATTTTAGGCAGCCCTTTATCGAATTTATAATGTATAGAATAAATTTCGTGACTAAAAGGTAACTCGATAAAATCCTGATCAGAAAATACTCTTTTCATTTCTCTTTTAACGTATTGATCTAATCCATAATCATCATCAATATATAAAAAACCACCATTTTCCAAATAATTTTTTAATTTAGAAATTTCGGCATCACTGAAATTTATATTACCGTGGCCAGTTAAAAATAAAATTGGATAAGCGAATAAGTTATCAGTTGCCAAATCAACATAAAAATAAAATGGTTCAACTGGAATATTAGTATTTTTTTGAATGTATTTTAATAAATTAACTTCTCCAGAAGGATCATTATACCAATCACCACCACCAGAATATTTAACTCTAGCAAGTTTAACTTTGCCTGATGGGGATTGGGAGAATGAATCAAAAAAAGAAAAAATCAATAAAAATATAAATACTATACTAAATCTATTTAAAACTACAAATAAGAATTTTCTTTTCATCTTTACTAAAGCTTTCATTTCCAAAAAATGATAAATTTTTCTCTTCAATTTCTAAATTTTTCCAAACATATTTTGCATCTTCAATTTCTTTTGATAGATCTCCACCTTTCAAAAAAACATATTTTCCTGTTGGTTTCAGAAATTTCTTACTTAACGAAATTAACTCCCTAATGGTTGCAACTCCACGTGCAAAAATAAAATCATAAATTGCAAAATGTGTTTTATCCAAATCTTCTACTCTTCCAGTAAATGTCTTAAGTAGCTTATTATTTGAATGTTTAGCCATCATATCTGTTATTACCATTTTCTTTTTAATAGAATCAACTAATAACATATTAATATCAGGTCTTGCAATTGAAATTGGAATACCAGGTAAACCGCCACCAGTTCCAATATCCATACACATTGCTTTTTTAGGAAGATCAATATATTTCAGTACAGAAAGTGAATGAAATATATGTTTATCATAAATATTATCAATATCTTGTCTTGAAATCATATTCACTTTTTCATTCCAATAAATCAATTCTTTAACATATCGAACAATCGTATTTAACTGTTCTACCTCCATAATAATACCATTTGCAGAGCATATTGTCCAAAGTTCGCTTAATTCCATAATTCAATCAATAAAATTTAAAAAATTCGTTTATAAAAACGTTTAGTTTTGTAAAAGATTTTTTCTTTAGGTTTATTTGTAGTTTTTCCTTAATTTAAAAGACTTTATTTGTAAAAATTTAAAATTGTTTTGATAAAAGTATGATAAAATCACTATATATTAAAAACTTTACTTTGATTGAAGAATTATCTGTAGATTTTTCTTCGAATTTTAATATAATTATTGGTGAAACTGGTTCTGGTAAATCAATAATGATAGATGCTTTAATGGTTATGCTTGGAAATAGGGCAGATACCGATTTAATCAGATCTGGAGAAACAAAGTCAATTATTGAAGGTGTATTTGATATTAATGACGACTTTAAAGAATTCTTTATAGATAATGAAATTGATTTTAGCAATGAGTTGATATTAAGACGTGAAATAAATTTGAAAGGTAATACTAGAAATTTTATTAATGATTCGCCAGTTAATGCATCTTTATTAAAACAATTAGGTTCATATTTAGTAGACTTTCACGGTCAACACGATAATAGGATATTATTAAATAAAAATAATCATTTAAAATTAGTAGATTCTTTTGCTAATAATTATGAAGTGATTAAGGAATATCAATTAAAATACAAAGAGTTAGTACAACTAAATTCTGATATTAATTCTATAATTGAACAAAAGGAATATAATCAAGAATTATATAAAAGTCATTCAAATGAATTAAAAGAAATAGAAGAGATAAAACCAAAAATAAATGAAATTGAAGAAATAAATGATGAATTGGTGCTTCTTGAAAATTCTGAAGTTATTTTTAATTTCACTAATTCTTTTATTGAAATTGCAGATAATGAGAATGACTTATTAGTTTCCAAATTAAAAGAAATGCAAAAAATCAATACTGCATTGGCAAATATAGATAAACAATTTGAGAGTTTTACCCA
>CAIWET010000312.1 GCA_903911805.1 uncultured Ignavibacteria bacterium
GATTATCTGAATATAAGAAATACAAATAATTTTAATAATTTGGATTTTTCAACAATCCTTGGGAAATATTCTATAACTCCATATATATCAGATAAGTTATTAACATTCTATGATTTAAGAACATCAAATATAGATAATTCTTTAATTATTAAAAATAATAATAACTTAGCTCGTATATTTAAGATAAATTACGAATCTAAGATATTTCCTGAAATTGCAGTAAAAAAGCTGGAAAGTTTAGATTTTATTGAATATATTGAGATTTCTCCTCAACATAAATTAGTAACTTCTACCAATGATTCATTGATTGCAGATTGTTATCAACTAGATAATCTAAATGCCCAAGAAGCTTGGAATTATGTTAAATCATCTGATACTGTTATTGTGGGAGTTGTTGATACTGGTGTGGATATTTTCCACGAAGATTTGAATTCAAATATTTATATTAATCCAGGTGAAAGTGGTTTAGATGAATTTGGTAATGATAAATCAAAAAATGGAATAGATGACGATAAAAATGGTTTTATTGATGATGTAACTGGATGGGATTTTGTTAGCTCAGATTCTTTAGGTCAAGATAACTTACCTTTGCCAGGAAATGACCACGGAACTCACGTAGCTGGTATTATTGGTGCAATAATTAATAATAGTAAAGGGATTGCAGGAGTTGCTAAAAATGTTAGAATTTTGCCTGTAAAAATTGCTGGTGATAGTCCTTGGGCAGGTTCTGTACAAAATAGTTATGAAGGTTTATTTTATGCAGCCTTGGCTGGTGCTAAAGTTATTAATTGCTCTTGGGGCAGTGGTTCACCTTCAGCTGCAGAACAAGAGGTAGTCAATTCTTGCGTTAATCTTGGTGCTTTAATCGTTGCAGCTGCTGGTAATGATGGTACATTACAAGTATTTTACCCAGCAGGCTATAATGGAGTGTTGTCTGTAGCAGCTGTCAATAATTTTGACTCTAAAGCAAGTTTTTCAAATTTTGATAATACTGTTGATGTTTCTGCACCTGGTGTTAGTATAATGTCTACAATTCCTGGAAATCAATATACAACAATGAGTGGAACTTCAATGGCATCTCCTGTTGCAACAGGTGTTTGCGCAATGGCAAAACTGCAATTCCCAAATTATACTCCAATGCAAATTGCTGAGCAAGTAAAAGCTAATTGCGATAATATTGATTCAATTAATCCTTCATTTATTGGATTAATTGGAATGGGTAGAGTTAATGCCTATAAAGCTGTAAGTAATAATAAATCAAAGTCAGTAGTGATTTCATCTTATACAGTTTCTGAACAAAATAAAAATAATGTTTATGAAGAAAACGAAGAAATTTCTGTTTTCGTTAATGTAAAAAATGTGTTGGATAAAATAGATAGTGTTTATATTAAACTTACATTAAATACAACATTTAAAACTCAAATGATGATTGATTCTGTTTTTATTGAAAGCTTAGATAAAGATGCTGAATTAGCAATATTGGATCCTTTCAAATTCAAAGTTATCGACAAATTACCTCTTGATTATTCTTTACCAATTGAAATTAATGCCTATTATAATGGTAAGATAATTAATCGAATTAAAACTTATATCAGCTTTAATCCATCTTATAAGACTATGAATTATAATGATATAACAACGACATTTAATAGTACTGGAAATATTGGATTTAACGATTATCCTTATAACCAACAAGGTGAAGGATTTGTATATAAAAATAGTAAAAATATGCTTTTTGAGGGTGGATTAATGATTGGAGTTAACCACTTTAATGTTTCTAATGTCGTTCGTGGAGAGATTCAGAATGTAAAAGATAGAAGCTTTTCTTCAAATGAGCCATTCAATATTACTAAAAACATTAAAGATTCTTTGACAAGAGGAATTTCTATCTTTAATGATTCCAAAGAATTACTAAAAACTGATATAAATATTACCGAGAGAGTTTATCAATCAAATTTAGAAAGTCAAAAAGATTTTATAATTATTCATTATGATTTGAAAAACAACTCTGGTTATGATTACGATAGTTTATTTTTAGGATTATTTTTTGATTGGGATATCGGAATTTCAAGCAGCTCTAATTATATAGATTTTAATGACGAAAGTCAGATTGGCTATTGCTATAGTACAAGAGATACAACAAGCCCATATTCTGGGGTAATGTTATTAGGAGATCAAAATTTAAATTACTTTGCAATAGATAATGATGGAAACTCTGATGAAAACCCAGGAATTTATGATGGCTTTACTATTGTGGAAAAGTGGAAAACTCTGTCAAGGGGAATTTTTAGAAAGCAATCTAGTGTTGCAGATGTATCACAAGTAATATCAGCTGGTCCTATTCATCTTAATAATAATGAAGAAGTTACAGTGTCTTTTGCTTTGATGGCTGCTCAGAATTTGGACTCTTTAAAAAAATGTGGACAAGTTGCAAAGGATTTATATAAACTAACAGATATTGGAGTTATCCACAATGTGGAAAACTTTATTAACATTTACCCAAATCCAGCTGTTAATTATGTTAATATAAAAACTAAGCGTTTGTCAAATATTAATATATTAAACAACTTAGGTGAAAGTGTTTACACAATAAATAATGTGGAAAATACTAATAAAATTGAATTGTCTTCCCTTCCTACTGGTCAGTATTATGCAAAAATTACTGATTTATACTCAGGGAAGAATTATTTTGAAAAATTTATAATTATTAAATAGGAAATTTATAATGGAGCAGTTAGTAAATACTAAAGAATGGATTGACTTACAAAATCACTTTGATACTATTTCTAAAATAAAATTAAGAGATCTTTTTTCGAATGATTCAGATAGATTCGACAAGTTTACTTTGAAATTTAATGATATTTTTCTTGATTATTCAAAGAATTTTTTAACTGAAGAAACTTTAGATTTACTTGTTAAATTAGCTGAATCTTCCGATTTAAAAAAATGGATTGAAAAGCAATTTAATGGAGAACAAATCAATTTTACAGAAAAAAGAGCTGTATTACATACTTTATTGAGAAATCCAGAAATAAATAATATTAAAGATGAAAATGGAGAGATTTACCCAAGATTAAAGGCTGTATTATCTCAAATGAAAGTATTTTCTGACAAAGTGCACTCAGGAAGCTGGAAAGGTTATGCAGGAGACTCTATAACTGATATTGTTAATATTGGCATTGGTGGTTCTGATTTAGGTCCTATGATGGTTTGTGAGGCATTAAAACCTTATTCAGTAAAAGGAGTTAATATTCATTTTGTTTCAAATGTTGATGGTTCCCATATTAATGAAACTCTTAAAATTCTAAATCCAAAAACAACTTTATTTATTATTGCTTCAAAAACATTTACTACACAGGAAACTTTAACTAATGCAAATTCAGCAAAAGATTGGTTTTTAAAGAATTCCAACAATAACTTAAAAGATATTGCTAAGCATTTTGTTGCTCTTTCAACTAATGGAAAAGCAGTAAAGGAATTCGGAATAGATTTGGACAATATGTTTGAATTTTGGGATTGGGTAGGAGGAAGGTACTCTTTATGGTCTGCTATTGGTTTATCAATTTCATTGTATATTGGCTTTGATAATTTCGAGCAATTACTTTTAGGTGCTAATGATATGGATGTTCATTTTAGAAATGAGCCATTTAACAGAAATATGCCTGTAATTTTGGCATTATTGGGTATATGGTATAATAATTTCTTCAATGCAAGTTCTTACGGTATAATACCATATGACCAATACCTTGATAAACTTCCTGATTTTCTTCAGCAATTAGATATGGAGTCTAACGGTAAATTTATCGATAGAGATGGAATTGAAGTAAATTATCCAACAGGTCCAATAATTTGGGGAAGAGCTGGAACAAATGCTCAACATTCTTTTTTCCAATTGATTCACCAAGGAACTCAAATGATTCCTTGCGATTTTATTGCTCCAATTAAATCGCATAATGACATTGGTGAACATCATAAAATATTATTGACAAACTTTTTTGCTCAAACTGAAGCTTTAATGAAAGGCAAAACAAAGAGTGAAGCTGAGATTGAATTAAGGAATTCAAATATGGATGAAGCTGAAATTGCAAAATTATTACCTCATAAAGTATTTAAAGGTAATCGCCCTACTAATACTATTTTAATTGATGAAATATCTCCGAGAAGTCTCGGATCTTTGATTGCAATGTACGAACAAAAGGTATTTGTTCAAGGAATAATTTGGAGAATAAATTCTTTTGATCAATGGGGAGTTGAATTAGGAAAGCAATTGGCAAAAAGTATTTTGCCTGAAATTTATTATAAACAACAAATTACTTCACACGATTCATCAACTAATGGTTTGATAAATTATTTCAAGAAAAATATTTGAGAATGAACACATAATAAAAAAAAGCCGCTATTTCTTTAAAATAACGGCTTTTTTATTTTAATCCATTCCGACAAGATCTTTTAATTCTCGAATTTCTTTGAAACCAAGATGTCTGAATTCTCCACGTCCCAAACCTGTGGTACTTAAAGTAGCAAAATATTTTCTGTCAAGTTTTCTAACAAAATATTCAAAATGCTCAAAAAGTCTACGAATTTCTCTATTTCTGCCTTCTTGTAAAACCATAGTAACCTTATGAGAATCTTTTGCATCAATCATAAGTTCGCAAGGAGCTGTTATACCGTCTTCAAGTTCAACACCATGAGCAATCTGTTTTGCATCAACTGGTTGTAATGCTTTATCGAGATAGACATTATAAACTTTCTTAATCTCATATTTTGGATGAGTTAATCTATATGATAATTCCCCATCATTAGTCATTAGTAAAACTCCAGTAGAGTTTCTATCTAATCTACCTACTGGATAAATTCTAGAGTGAATTCTTACTAAATCCATAACAGTTTTTCTGTCTTTTTCATCAGAAGTAGTTGTTATATAATCTTTAGGTTTATTTAATAGTATATAAACCATTCTAGTCTGAATTGAAATTGGATCTCCATTAATCGTAATTTTATCATCAATAGAAACTTTGGTTCCTAACTCAAAAACCGAAATACCATTTACTTTTACGATCCCTTGAGCAATTAATTCATCAGCTTTTCTTCTTGAAGCCACCCCTGACTCAGCTATAAATTTATTAAGTCTAAGCTCAGTTTCTTTTTTAGGAGGCTTGCTCTGGCTTTTACTTCTAACTATTTTTTTAGGTACAGGTTTGGTCTCTATTTTCTTTTGAAATTTCATTATTTATTATTTATTA
>CAIWET010000313.1 GCA_903911805.1 uncultured Ignavibacteria bacterium
ACATTTACAAATCAAGAAATTCTAACCAATATTGGCTTTTTGATTTTATTGACTTTAGGTAGCGGATTATTTATGTTCCTAACTAGAAGAACAATTATAGTTTCTTCAAGACTAGTTGAATTTGATTTGCGAGAGGCCTATATTCGAGCAGTTGAGAAACAATCAATGAGTTTCTTTCATACACATCCAACTGGCACTCTAATGAGCTATGTGTCAAATGATATTGCTGCCGCCAGAGAATTTATGGGACCTGCAATTATGTACGCTGCTAATGCAATTACGACATTTTCGTTCGCATTATACTTTATGATAAATTTAAATCCTTTGATTACATTATTTGCGTTAATTCCATTACCTTTTATTGGAATTTCAACATATTTTCTTGGGCACAAAATTCATAACGCATTCAAAGGCGTTCAAGAAGAATTCAGCAAATTGACGACTCAAGCTCAGGAAACTTTTTCAGGCATTAGGGTAATAAAATCATATAATAGAGAAGAATTTGAAAATCAGGAATTTATATTAAAAAGCAAAGAATACTATAAGAAGAATATAATTCAAACAAGGCTCCAAGCTCTAATGATGCCTGTCTTTATTATTCTAATTGGTTTTTCTCACTTAATTGTCTTGGGTTATGGTGGATATTTAGTTATCAACCACCAGGCAACAATGGGACAATTAACTCAGTTTTTCATTTATTTGAACTTGTTAATTTGGCCTGTAGCTGCAATTGGTTGGGTAACAAATTTAGTCCAAAGAGCTGCGGCTTCAGCAGGTAGGTTATGGAAAATTATAAATTTTGAGCCAGAAATAATAGATAATGCTAAAGGTAATTCTTTTAAAATAAATGATGGAAATATTAAATTCGACAAAGTAGGCTTGACTTATAAAAATCAAACGAATAAAGCATTAAACAATATTAATCTCGAAATCGGGAAAGGGCAATCTTTAGGAATTCTTGGTGGAATTGGTTCCGGAAAATCTTCTTTAATCAATTTAATCCCAAGATTATACGATATCACCGAAGGGATATTATCAATTGATGGCAAAAACATTCAAGAGATTTCATTCGATTCATTACGCGAAGCTGTTGGGTTTGTACCTCAGGATACCTTCCTTTTTTCATTAACAATTATGGAAAATATTAAGTTTGGTAAACCAGATGCAACGGAAGAAGAAATCATAAGAGCTTCGCAAATGGCTGAATTACACAACGAAGTGTTGCAATTCCCAGATAAATATGACACAATCTTAGGTGAAAGAGGAATTTCGTTATCTGGTGGACAAAAGCAAAGATTAGCATTAGCAAGAGCTATTCTGAAGAATCCTAAAATATTGATTTTAGACGATGCTCTTGCAGCAATCGATGCAATCACTGAAGAGCGAATCCTTAAAACATTGAGAGAATTTATGACTGGCAGAACAACAATTCTGATTTCTCATAGAATTTCGACATTGAAAGAAGCTGACCAAATTATCAGCCTTGAAAATGGCGAAATCACCGAAAAAGGAACTCACAATGAATTATTAAAAGCTGGTGGAAAATATGCCCGAATTGCAGAATTACAAGAAATTGAATCTGAACTTGAGAATTTATAATTCAAAAATGAGCAATAAATAGCAAATTCTATTTTGATATTTATACCATAATACCGATTTTTTTTCGTCAATCTCTAATTGAAATTGAAATATTTATATTATAGGAATTTAAATGAATAATCATACTTGCGATGTAGTGGTTTTGGGTGCAGGTCCTGGCGGATATGTTGCTGCAATCAGAGCTTCTCAATTAGGTTTGAATACAATTTGCGTTGAAGCGAAACATTTAGGCGGAGTTTGTTTAAATTGGGGATGTATCCCGACAAAAGCGCTTTTGAAAAATGCTGAATATATGAATTTTATGAAACATTCATCAGACTTTGGCTTGAATATTAAAGAATTTGAAGTTGATTTCCCAAAAGTAATCAAAAGAAGCCGCGATGTTGCAAATAAAATGAGTAGTGGTATTGGATTTTTATTCAAAAAATACAAAGTTCAGTCCGTAACCGGTTGGGGTAAAATTACTGGGAAAGGCAAAATCGAAGTTAAAGACGATAATGGAAATGTAACTGACACGATCACTTGCAAAAGCATTATTGTTGCAACTGGTGCACGTCCAAGAGTTTTCCCTGGAATCGATGTTGATAAAATCAATGTTATAACAAGTACACAAGCATTAATCCCAACTGAAGTTCCAAAATCAATGGTTATTATGGGTGCTGGAGCAATTGGAGTAGAATTCGCTTACTTCTATAATGCTTATGGAACAAAAGTAACAATTATTGAAATGATGGATAGACTTCTTCCAATTGAAGATGTTGATGTTTCTAAAGAATTAGAACGCCATTACAAAAAAGATGGTATTACAATTTTATCGAGTACTAGAGTGCTTTCAGCAAAAACTGTTGGCGATGGTGTTGAAGTTAAAATTCAGAAAAAAGACGGCAAAGAAGAAACTATTATTGCTGATAAAGCATTGAATGCAATTGGAATTTCTGCTAATATTGAGAATATCGGTTTAGAAGAAATGGGTATCAAAACTGATAGAGGATTTATCGTTGTTGATGAATATCTTAAAACAAATGTTGATGGCATTTATGCAATTGGTGACGTAGCTGGAGCACCTTGGTTAGCACATAAAGCTTCTGCTGAAGGAATAATGATTGCTGAATATTTGGCTGGACATCACGTAGATCCAATCGATTACAAGAAAATACCTGGTTGTACTTATTGCAACCCACAAGTAGCAAGCATCGGTATGACTGAGGCAAAAGCCAAAGAAGCCGGATATGAATTAAAAATTGGTAAATTTCCATTTACTGCCTCTGGAAAAGCTCACGGAATTGGTGAAGCTAAAGGATTTATTAAATTAGTTTTTGATGCAAAATATGGCGAATTACTTGGTGCCCATATGATTGGACCAGAAGTTACCGAAATGCTTGCAGAAATTGGCGTAGCAATGAATTTAGGAGCAACAGGACCATCAATCTTCAAAACAATTCACGCTCACCCTTCACTTAGCGAAGGCATAATGGAAGCTGCAGCTGCTGCTTGGGGCGAAGCAGTAAATATGTAAGAGTAGAAATTTTAAAAATTAGAAAATATTTCGCTTGTAAAGACGCACTTTGATGTGCGTCTTTTTTTTGCTCATCCAGACTTCCACCTAAATCCCTCTCCCAAGGAGAATGACTTGAAGAAAGGTAAGAAACTACCCCGCCCTTTCGGGCACCCCTTCAAATTGAAGGGGAACTTTTAAAAATAATTTTCAAATTAAATATTCCACCATCAATTTTCCCCTCCTTCTGTAAGGAGGGTTACCTGAATTCTTATTCAGGTGGGGTGGTTATTTTCGTTTCAAGAAACGACAACTGACCTCCACCTAAATCCCTCTCCCAAGGAGAGTGACTTAATGATAATGAAATTTCTAATTAAGAATATCAAAATGAAAAGTTAATTTTCTTGTATGTCATGCCGCACTTGATGCGGCATCTAAGTTTCAATAAACGCCTAATTCAAAGCCCACACTATCCTTCTACAAGCACAGGAACCGTTCCTCCACTTGAAGGATTGGATTTAATGACTGTTCTTTATTTAATCAAGCTAAAAATTTAAATTACCAAACTAAAAACAATTTTCCTTCATTATTAACCCTTATTAAATATATTCCTTTAGGATTGTTTTCAAGATTAATTTCCAAATTATTTAATTCTGAAAAAGTTTTGTCAAATACTAATCTACCATAAACATCATAAATAGTAATTGCATTTTGCTTGTTTGTTTGTTCAATTTTCAAGTTAATGCAATTTTTAAAATGATTATAGTATAAATCAAATTTGCAGGTTATATTTACTAAAATATCACTTGTTTTAGTAGATGTTGTAAATTTGAAAGGTGCTGAATAATTACTAGAATCACTTAAATTATATGCTTTTATTCTCCAATAAAAAACTGAATTATTTGGTAATTCTGAAATTATTTTTTCGCAAGTTGTATCATTATTTAGCTCTTTTGCAATAGAAGTAAAGTCTTCATTTTCAGATAATTGAAATAAATACATTATAGCATTTTGAGATTTTGCCCAAGTAAAACTAATATTACTACTATCAATATTTGAGTTATTTTGGGGCATAATATTCACTGGGTCTTGCATAATTGTAGAGAATTTCCAAATTTCAGACCAATTGTCATCTTCTGCATTTTTAAATACTTTTACTCTCCAATAATAGTCTTTCCCATATTCCAAATCATTATAATTATAGAATTTATAATTTACTTTATTGGACTCTGAAACAATTTTTTTAAACAATGTATCTTCTGAAACTTGTACAAAATAATTCGTTGCACCTTCAACTGAATTCCAATTCAGTGTTCCAGATATATCTTGCCTAATTGAATAATTTTCAGGAGATTTCAAAATTGGCTTTTCAAAGTTTGTTTTAAACGAAAATATTTTTGACCATTGGCTCGAATCATTTTGGCTATAAGCCTTTACTCGCCAAAAGTATTTACTATTATTCAAAAGGACGTTTAGCACAATATCTGTGTCCCCTAATTTTGAATTTACATAAACAAAATCAGTGAAATTTGTATCCCTTGCAACTTGAAACCAATATTTAATAATCTCTGGATCTGATGACCAAAGAAAAGTATCTTTTTTATTAATATTTATTGCATTATTAGTTGGAGCAATTAACTCAGGCGCTGGCAATGAAGTTGAAAAATAAAAAGTAGCTGACCATTTGCTGGTGTCTTTAGCATTTATTGCTCTGACTCTCCAAAAATATTTTTCATTTGAAGCTAAATTATTTAGCTTTTTGGTTGTTATGTCAGTAAAAAACAAGTTAGAATCTATTTCACTAAAATCCTCAAAAAGCGAAATATGCAATTGATATTTTGCAGAAATATATTGTTTGTCCCAAAGTAAATCAACAGATTTTCCAATTGAAAATTGTTCATTTTTCGGATAAATTAATTGAGGAGTAACAGTTTTATTTACAATTCCAATGCAAAATTCACCAAATTCAGTAATATTTGCTGAAATTTCATTCGTTAATGAATCGTAAGAAGTTCTAAGATGATAAAAATACCCACTTGTTTCATTTTTTCTGTAAAATATTGCAATTCCATTAGGATTACTAATTCCTGTAAGATTTTTTATATTAATATATAACTTTGCTTTTACATTCGAAAGTCCATTATTTGAAATCACCCATCTATAAGGCAAAACACCACTAATTATTGAATCGCTAAATTTTGAATTAATTGGTGGAGCATAATAATGTTTTTCGACTGAGCTCAAGCTCGTACCTGTCAAATCAGTAATATTTAATTTTAAATCTGTATTATATGTAGTATCAATAAAAGAATATATGCCTTTTTTTGTAATATTCAGAGAAACTGCATCCATTTGCCCTATTACTTTTATCGCTCTGTAAATTGTTTTGTTATTATCCAATTTCATCATATATTTTACAGAATAATCTGAGCCAACTTCTTCAATTCTATCAGTCCAATTTATAATTGTATTTCCATTTGGCAAACGAAAAGCGCTACCCATTGCTATTGCAAATGATGATGGAGAATCAAGAAGTTCCCAAACTTTTGTAGCTGTTTTTGCAGTATGATTTAACTGATATTCCACAACTCTGGAATATTGAACTGGCTTCAAATTGCCATTATCAAATAGAAGAAGGTTTCCGTTAGCTAACATCGTTGCGCAATGCTGATGAGAAAATCCATAAAAACCATTAATAGTATCATTAACAAAAGTATATTGATTACTTTTCGATGCAGATCCACCAATTCTCCACATAATAGCATTTGTAGACTTGTTTACTTTTATTACTTCATCTAAATTTCTAGATGAAAATACGATATTTCCATCACTATCTTCAAACATTGAATTTGTATGAGTAAATCTAACATATTCCAAAGTCAAATCTACTTCGTCTGTAGCTTGAGTAATTCCTAAATAATCTTTAGAGCGCCAAGACCAATAAACAGTGCCTGTCCTATCAGTTTCGACAAACACACTAGTAGTGACTTTAGCATTAGTAAATCCACCAAAACTACTAAGATCAACTACATTAGTTTCGTCGCAAAGAAGCAAATAGTGCCCATTTTTCAAAACTAAAGCAGAATGAAAATCTACTTTATAAACAGGATGATAAGGCATACTATCAATCAATTTAAATTTTGTATTATATACATACATTTTGGTAAATGCTAATTCCAATATACTTCCATTATTTAAATTTATATACATATTACTCTTAGTTGTGGAAATTGTATCAAGATTTTGAATTTTCCCATAATTGTCCAAATTCAACATATAATATGCATCATATCTAACATATCCAGGAGCAGGATTATTCAATTGTGAGACTGTTCCAGCAAAAGGAGTTTCACTGTGTAGAATATTGAATTGCATAAGCAAAACAATAAATAAAAAATAATATTTTGTATGTTTATAATTGTTCTGTAGATATTTTTTTATAGTCATAATAATCAACTTCATTAAAATCAAAATTCACTAATCATTTTGACGAACAAAGATATAAAAGCAATAAATAATTACATAAATAAATAAAAAAAGCCCCCTCAATTGCTTGAGGAGGCTTAATTTTTTTGGACAAAATCAATAATGTTTATTTGACAATATTAATTTTAAATGATTCATTAATTGTAGCGCCAATTGCTCTTACAAAATAAACACCTGATATTAAATCATTTGTTGAGTAAGTAAAGTTATTTTCGCCTGATTTAATGTCGCCACTATGAATTGTGCCAACTTTAATACCATTCAAATCAAAGATACCTAATTCGATATTTTCTGATTCATTTACAAATAAATTAATCAAAATATTCTTTGCAGATTGATAAACTTCAAAGTTAGAATTATTTGAATTTTCATTTTTATCAAATGGATCGCCTGCTAATTCATAAGACTCCCAACCAGCTTCAACAGCATCTTTACCAAAATAAGCTGTATAACTTGATGAATATGTTTTACCATACTTAGTATCAATAAAGTTCATTATGTCTTCTCTTAATGTTTGATCGCAAGAATTATACATCAAGATTTCAGCCACAGTCGCATTTAATTTATCATAAATACCTGAGGATCTTGTAAGGTCCATATAACGAGTACCATTAATTGAGCCACCAATACCATTTGTATTAGAATTCGTAGAAAATCCAGAGAATAACATTGAACTTGAACATTCACCATTCAATGCTGTTCTTACTTTAGTTCCATTAAATTCAACATTCAATAAATAGTTTGTTATATTAGCTGATATTGATTTTGAGAAATATCTTCTCTGTGAAGAATTCCAAATACCAACCCATACTTTGCCACTATAAATATATGCATTCAATCCTGAATTTGAGCCAGCTAATTCAATTAATACTTGTCTTGTATTAGCATCATTAGGTCTAAAGTAAACAAATACTGTTTTTGCACTATTATAGTTTAATCTGCCTAAATCTGTATTATAAGGAAGTTGAAAAGCATCATTATTGAATGCCCAAGTATCAAAACCATTGAAATTACCGTCTGCAGGATTATTACTTGGTCCTGTTTGGCCACTTGGGACTGAAGGATCAGCATTATTCGGGTTATTATCTTCCCAACTTGGGGTATGATCATAATTCAATGAAATTGATGATTCATCTGCTGATGGCGCTGCCAATGTTGTAAATGATACTTCATTGCCATATACTAAACCAGACACATTTTCTACATAACTTCTAAAATAATATGTTGTTAATGGCTGCAATCCTGAAATTTTTCTTGATACTGTGCTAGTAGATAATTGTGTATCCTCAATAAAATCAACATCATCTTTTGTTGTATCATTTGCTACTGTTGGAGTTGCTGAAGTATTCCAGCAAAGTCCTCTTCTAACTAACAATTCACCACCACCACGCTGAACTGCACTACTTACAGTTGCATTAGAAGCATCAACGTGAATAGTAGCTGTTACTGGTGTAGCAGGTGGAGTTATTATTGTTTGTAATGCTCCATAAGCTGTTCCACCAGCATTAGTTGCATAAGCAGCTAATCTATATTCTGTATTTGATGTTAATCCTGTAATACTAGATGTAAATGGACCTGTTCCAAATGGATTTGCAAATGTTTCTGGCACTGTACCACTGCCTGTACTATCAGACATAAATAAAAATCCTCTTTCAGTTACGCTTGCTGTTCCAGTAGCAGTAATATCTCCTGTTCCTGTTGCTGTTGTAGTTGTTACTCCTGTTACAGAAGTTGTAGCTACTGTTGGAGGATCATAATCCGACAATGTAAATGCTAAATCAATATTATCAAAATATCTTCCTCCACCAGTTGGGTTTCCACAAGTTAAACAAGCATAATTGCCAAACACATCTGAAATTGAGTTCGCATATTTTTCAGATACTGATGCTCTGAAATAATATGTTCCTGTTGAAGCAAAAGGTGAAATTGTGAAACCACTGTGAGTTAATGTTTGAAAATTGGAAACAGGATAAACTGATAATGGGCCAACGCCAGGTCCATTATTAACGTGAATCAATGTTGACCAAGCGCTAGTATTATAATATAATAATTTAGTATTTGATCCTCTAGATAAACTCCATACTCTTGCTAATCCATATTGATAAGATATATCGTAATTAAATATGTCAGATGTTTGAGTCATTACTAAATTTCTAACATCTTCATAGCCGGAAGTATTTTTATTTGGTGCACCGTCTGCTAATAAAACATAACCTGGGCTTGTAATACTAATCTTTGTCCAATTTGCATTTGTTTTAATTGTTACTGGATCTGACCAAGCGCCGTCACCCTGTGAGTTTGTTGCTTTTACTCTAATTGTATAATCTTGGTAAGTATCTAATCCAGAAATGTTTTGAGATATTCCTGAAATTAAATTGATTGTTAATGCACCAACTGATGGTACTTCATCATATTCTACTGTATATGTTTCTGCTTCGCTACCTGTTACATCGCTCCAAGTTGCATTAATTGAGTTTTTAGTTTTTCCTAAGCTAGCAACGCCTGTTACTTTTGCTGGTAAAGTTACGAATGTTTGCTCTGGTCCATAAGTTGTTCCGCAACCATTTGTTGCATAAGCTCTTACATAATATAACGTATTTGCTGATAAACCTGTTATATTTGAAGTAAATGTTGTTGCTCCAATTGCTCCTTGAGTTGTTTTAGAATTTGCAATTGTAGGAAGTGTTGCTGTATTCCAAACTACACCGTGCTGTGTAATTGCTGAGCCACCTGTTGCTGTGATATTGCCACCTGAAGTTGCAGTTGTAGTTGCAATAGCTGATGCTGCGTCAGTTGTGGATACTGTTGGTAATGCATTTACTGTTGTTGCTGTAGATGATGTTGCTGTTGCTGCTGTACATCCACTTGCATTGTCATAATTTACTGTTACTGTTTTTGATCCAGTTGTCTTATAATATAATGTTACTGTATTATCTGTAGC
>CAIWET010000314.1 GCA_903911805.1 uncultured Ignavibacteria bacterium
AAATAAATAAATTTTTGTAACTCTTTTGACTTTTGTTGTGTCTAAAAGTATGTAAATAGGAAAAACTGGAAAAATGTTATTTAAAAAGAAGAAAAATATTGAAGATTTAGAAATCGAAAAAGCTTCCCAAGACCTCAGAAAAGGTTCAGCTGAAGCATTTCATATTCTATATTCTAAATATTCCCAACCAGTATATCGCTATTGTTTTAAAATGCTAGGAGATAGTAGTGCAGCAGAAGATGCTTTTCAGGAAGCATTTATGAAGGTTTATGAGCATAGAAAAGATTTTCGTGGAGAAAACTTTGCGGCTTGGCTCTTTACTATTGCAAGGCATACTTGCTTGAATATCATCAGAACAAGAAAAGACAAAGAAGAATTTGACGAAGATTTACACGCAGGATTTAAAACAAATGATAGTGATATTGCATTAAAGGAACTTCTTGACAAAACTATTTCACAGTTACCATTGGCTTTGAAAGAAGCACTTATTTTAAGAGAATATGACGATTATTCCTACCAAGAAATTTCTGATATGTTAGGAATTGAATTATCTCTAGCTAAAGTAAGAGTACACAGAGCCAGAATTTTATTAAGAAAAATGTTACAACCATTGGTTAAGGAAATAAATGAATATTGATGTTTTAATATCGAAGTATTTGGATGGTGAATTGACTCCTGACGAAGATATTATTCTCAGGAAAACACTTTCTGAAGACAAGTTGGCAAAATTAGATTTTGATACTGACGTAAGTCTTCATTATGCTATTAAAGAAGATGCATTAGACATAATGCCATCTAAAGAATTTTTGCAAGCAACCGAAGATAGAATTTTAATGAAAATACTTGCAAATGCTCCAATAATTGATGAAAAATCAGTTTACAAATTAAATATTAGAAGATTTTCTTCACTTGTTGCAGCTATGTTGATTTTTACATTATTTAACATTTCTGATTTGAATTTAAAATTTAATTTTGTAACTTCTTCTGATTTGAAAAATGAATCCAATAAAGTAGAAAAATCGAATAAATTAAATAATAATAAATCGGTTAAAAATACTACTAATAATGAACAACAAATCAATACTATTAATTTAGAACCAGTTATATCGAATATTATTGATAAACAAAATACAATTAATAATTATCCAATTATTGAAAGTCCTAATATTGATGTTATAGATGATAATCCCACAATAATGACTTCCAAAACATTGGATAAAAATGAAATTCAGGAAAATAAAATCATTGTTGAAGATTTAAATAAACAAACTGTATCTAATGATAAATACTATAATTCATTGACTAATCAAAATACAATTGATCAAAGAGATTTCAATTCTCCAATGAATAAAAATTTAATCAATCCTTTAGATTTTCTTAGTCAAAATAGCGATGTTATTGTTTCATCTTTCTTGTCCAATGATTATTATGGATATAATTCCGAAAGTAGTAATATAAGAAAAATAGCATCATTTTCTCAGAGCGTTGCTTATTCAATGAATGACAATAATAGAATTGGCTTAGAATTAGGCTCTACACAATTTTCTTATAATGATAAAAAAACAATTTACATTCCTACTAATAAGATTGGAATTGGATCTGAAGTTGAAGTTAATAATTCAGGAAGTAATGGAGAACTAATTGCCGTTTCAGTAATAACTCCAAAAGAACAACAATTTTTCTGGGCTTCAGCATTTTATGAAAATGTTTTGGTAAATAAAAGTGATTTTTCTTTAATTGGCAGATTAGGATTTGGTGCATCGAATAGTGGACCATTGACTTATGGAAGAATATATTTGAACTACAATTTATTCCAGGGATTATATCTTACGTTGGGTACTGAAGGAAAGTATTTTTTACATAAACACTATGAACAAAATAATTTAATTAACGATTGGAGGACAACAGCTTCATTTTTATACGGTCTTCAGCTGAAATTCTAGGAAAATTTATACAATTTCATTCAGTTTTGATATAT
>CAIWET010000315.1 GCA_903911805.1 uncultured Ignavibacteria bacterium
ATTAATAGAAACTTCAAGAGATTTCAGCAATGACAATGAGAATTTTAGAACTCTTTTGAATTTGCCGAATACAAAAAAATCCAAAGAATTCGATTTACTTCGAAAAAATTATCCAAAAAGAACAGAAATTTTGTCTTTGTAAAAAATTTATTAAGTATAAATAAGATTAGTTATTTATTTTTGTAAATAACTTTGTGAAAATACCAATCTAATAGCAATTCATATCATTTCAGCAACATTTAACTAATAGTTAATAATATATAACAGTTACTAGTGTTTGCCGAATAATGAATAATTTAGAAATAACTACATTTATTCAAAATATATTAATATGTTTTAATGTAATTACAATAAGAACGTTATGAAAAACGTTATTATTATAAAAAATTGTATATTATAAGAATTATGAAATATTACAAAAGGTAAACATTATGACTAAATTACATTCCAAACTAAAAATACAGTTTGATAGAATCAACAAGAATTCCAAAAACAGCAAAGCAAGATTAAGAGCAAAAAAGAATGGTGGTTTCACTGTTTATCTAGATATGCATAATAAAGGTAAAAGAATATACGAAGCTACAGAGTTTGAAATAAGCAATAATATAGATTATTACAATCAGGACTCAGAAACATTAATAAAGATTTCTATGTTATTAAAAGATATAAATAAAAAGATGGTAGAAAAAAACTTTAATGATACAGAAGATATACCAGAAAAACCAATATACATTTTGGAATATTTCAAAGAAATCAAAGATAAAAATAGTGAAAATTTATGCTTTTACAACATTCATAGAGTTGTAGAATCATTTCTTACTGAAAGTAAGCAATTACAGATCACATTTAAAGAGCTTGATGAAAAGGACGAAAACGATAGAAGAAAAGGAATAGATTTCTGTAGAGGTTTTTACGATTTTATAAAGAATAAGGAAAGCTTAAATGCTAATTCAAAAAGACTATACTTCCAATATTTTAAATTAGTACTTTCAAGAGCAGTTGAAGCCGAGCATTTAACAAAAAATTATATCTTAAGATCGAAAGAAATGAAATTTGACAAAGAAGTTACTTATCCAGATTATTTGACAATGCAAGAAATATCAAAAATTGTCAAATTAGAAGTAAATAAGTTTCTTGTTGAAATCAAGCAGGCATTTCTTTTCTCTTGCTTTACTGGACTTCGTTCAAGCGATATTAGAAAGCTCCGCTTTGAAGATATTAGAGATAATCATATTTATATAATACAAAAAAAAACGAAGGAGGCGCTTTCTTTACCAATATCTCAAGATGCATATAAGATAGTTGAGCAACAAAGATTAAAGTACAATAATGGCAGAATATTTCGCCTCAAAACGCACCTTTATATGCAAATGAAAGCAATTTTTACGAAATCTGAACTAAGTCAAAATCGCAAACTGTCTTTTCATTCAGCTAGACATAGTTTCGCTATGATGTTGTTAGATGCTGGAAATCCGATACAAACAATTTCTAATGCCCTAGGGCATAAGTCAATTGAAACAACAATGATTTACCAAAGAATGAAAGATAAACATCTTAAAGAAGCAATAGAAACTTTACCTACGTTTTTGTAGTTAACGAAACCGTATAGTATAAAAATTTAAAATTGTTCACTAAATATTTGATTTTTTTTATTTTTTTAAAAATAATATTATTTCACAAACATAATGAACAATTAATTTATCAAAATATAACAGTTCTTTTGTTAATAATGAAAGAACTGTTATGTTAGAAGCATTCGAAGAAATGGTAAACACCATAGTAGAATTAAAAACTAAAGTCGATTCACTTTCGAATTTAGAGATTCAAATTACTGCACTTAAAAAACAAGTAAGTGAACTTGCAAAAAATACTCACAATCAGTCAGATTTCTTGGATATCAATGAAGCTGCAAAATATCTACACTTACCCAAAGGTTCAATGTATAATTTATGTTCATCTAAAAAAATAACATACACGAAATTAGGAAAGAAAAACCTATTTAAGTTAGCTGATTTACAAAGCTATGCATCTAAATACCTAATAAGAAGCAAATCAAATATTGCTCTTAATTACTATAATAAATAAGAAATAAAGTAAAGGTTATGCATGACCAGGTTTTATAAAACAGTAATAATTCTAAAATATTAAAGGATTATTAATAATACATTTTGATTAAATTAACAAACTGTCATTTTAAGAAATATGAGTTTAACGTTAAAAATAAATAAATTATACCATACTTGGCGAACTTCGACTTGCATCAATAAATCTGATGAAGCATTAAATTCATTTTACAAACTTCTTAAGAATTATACATATACAATTATCTATTGTGATTATAAATCGCTAAAGAACCATTCTGATGAGATCTTTAGTATCATGATGGAAAAATTATTTACAAGTTTGAATGAAAATAAAATTAGAACTACAAACTATATTACAACTTGGTATAAAAAAGCTCTAAGTAATTGCATAATAGATTACACCAAAAGTTTAAATGCAAAAAAGAGGGCAAATTTGGTACTTGAAAGCAATTTGCCAATAGATTCAGATTTCTACGATAAGATTAGCATCGAAGAATTCTTTAGAATGGAATTGTTTATAAATAATAACGAAATGATAGAATCGCTTAAAAGTTCAAGTATTGATGTAGAATTATTAATGTTGAAATTTATTGATGGTAAAACAATAAAAGAATTAGCATCTATGTTTAATTCGACTGAAGATGCAATTAAAAGCAAGATTAAAAGACAAAAAATTAATGCTAGAAATTTCCTATTAAATAAATTTAGAAATGACTGACACTTTGCCAAATTTAATTCGTCTTAGAAGGTATATCAGTTCAATCATTTCAAATGTTTGCTTAGTATAATATGGAATTTAAGCATTTAGTAAAGTTAAGTTCTTGGCTTATTTGGTAAATAACCTAAACTATTGTGCGTAATTAAAAACAACAGCTTTAATATTTGAAGGCTTTGCGTAGCAAAGCTTTCAGGTATGTAGCTGAAATTTAATATTTCGTCTAAGCTTCAGCGTAGAAATATTTAGAGGATAAGCCATTAAATGAAGTAATCAAGGCAAATTTAAGATGTAAGTTAATATAAGTACAATCAATTTTATCAAAATTTTATTATTATCATCTCTCACCCCCCCAATAGAATGGATAATACATAAATAAGAAAAACTTTAAAATCTCGTAATCTTTCATAAATCCTACTTAAATTTTAATATATATCTAAAGGATAATGCAAATTATTCTGTTGGTTTGAGATTTGTATAAATTGTATTACAAATTTATACGCATCTGGAAAATAAAATTTAATTTGAACTATGAATAATATTAAATATAACGCTATCGACATCATAAAAGGCGAACAGAAATTTACAATGCTGGACTTCATCAAAGAGTATAAAGAAATTTATAAATTTAACAATAGAACAAATCTAACAAAAAGTAAAATCGAACACTGTATAAATTACATCATTCTGGACTGTGCAGCCGAGATCGAAAGAGCTGCTTGCAAATTTGAATATTTAGTAAATATTGACCCAATATATTTAATTATTTTAAATGACACTTCCAATTATTTTAATCCTGAAGTTAAATTTAGTATGAAGCAAAAATTTGACTTGGTGGAGCTAGAGTTTTGTTTGTTTGCG
>CAIWET010000316.1 GCA_903911805.1 uncultured Ignavibacteria bacterium
AAATTTCATTTAATATGTTTAAATATCTAATTATTTAAAAGGAAAAAAAATGAATAAAATATCAAATGCGACATTTAGCAATAATACATTGATCTTGGATGAAAAACTAAATATTATTGAGGGGAAAAAAGTAAAAATTGTTATTTTTGATGAAACAGAAAAAAAGAAAAGTAATTTTTTTGAGTTTATAAAAAATAATCAATTTACTTCAAAAGTATCTTTTAAATTTGATAGCGATGAAATAAATGAAAGATAGGATTTTTATAGTTCAAATTTATGGATTTATCTATATGATTTAAAAGATTTAAAGAAAAAATCAATTATTGAGAAATTGATCTCTGAGAATTTTGAGATTATTACTATTAGTACTCAAGTTTTAAATGAGATTTATAATGTACTTTATAAAAAAATCAAAGTCGAACATTCTCAAATAAAAGAAATTATCATTGAAACAATTATAAATTTTGATATTTCTGACATTTCTACAATTACAGTCTTGCAAGCTTTAGAACTAAAAAGTAAATATCAATTCTCTTATGGGATAGTTTAATTATATCAGCCGCACTAGAAAATGATTGTATCATACTTTTCTCAGAAGATTTACAACATAATCAACTAATTGAAAATAAATTAAAGATTATTAATCCATTCCTCTAATACTAGCTTTGTGGTATAAGAATTATTTTGGAAATGAAAAATTGAAGGTATTTTAATAAACTTCTTTATGAGAACCAATTCTAATAAAATCTGCTTTATTTTCAAAATTAAAATCTTACTTAATTTTTGAATTGAAATTCTTAATAAGAGGCTTTTCAAATGCAACTTCTTTCATATCAACCTTTTAGTTGATTCATTATAACATCAATATCTGATGAAATAGTTAATTTGCCTTTTTTGGCTCTTTTAATTGAAGATTTGTAATCCTTTTCAATGTCTTTGCTTTGATCTTCTAAAATTAAATTATCTAACATTTCTCTAATCTCAATTTTGTCATTGATTTCAAGTGATTGAATTTCTTCTAATAATGCTTAATAATACATCTTTTTTTCCTTAATTTAACATAAGAATATAAAACAATCCTAGAATTTATATATTTTTTGGGGGGTATTGGTTAAAGGGTTTGGGGTTTAGGAAGAATTAGAACTGGAAATCTTCTTCATTCCAATACCCAACATCCATTACACTACTCCGTTAGAAGATGTCTTTTATATAAAAATAATAGGCATAATTGCCCAAAATAAAACCTGTTTTTATGAATTACTCATTTGTAATTGCTTCCATCCAAAGGAAGTAATCGTCGTTGCCTTTTACGATTGGTACGGCTATTATTTCAGGAACTTCGTTTGGATTTAATTCCTTGATTCTTTGGATAAGTGCCTCTACTTTTACGTCAGTAGTTTTAATCATCAATTGTTGCTCAATTGATTCTTCGATTGCTCCATCCCAAGAAAAAATTGATGTTACATTAAGATTGATTGTACAGCAGGCAGCTAAATGCTCAGTAACAAGGATTTTTGCCATTTGCTTGGCACTCTCTTGAGTGTCTGTATTTGTAAAAACAACATAGTTAGACATTATTTGCTCCTTAAATAAAAACAAAATTATGAATAACTTTATTAATATCAAAATAAAATTAGATTTTTACATTTTCGTTAATGGAGATTTTTTATAAAAGCTTGATTTGAAATGAATATATTAGGTACAGAAGAAAATTTTTTAGCAATAGATGAAGCAATCTCTTCATTGGAGAATTCGAAGATTGTTATTGTTTCAGCTCCCTATGAGCATACTGTTAGTTATGGTGGAGGCACTGCTGCAGGTCCTTTGGCAATTATCGAGGCAAGTGCTTATGTTGAGTTTTATGATGATGAGCACGACAAAGAGCTTTGCAATGAATTTGGAGTTGCTACTTTGGAGCCAATCGATTTTGGCGATAAAGTTGACCAGGAAGCTTTGGATTTAATTGAAAACCAGGTTTCGGAATTATTGGCAATGGATAAGTTTGTGGTTACTTTAGGCGGGGAGCATACAATTTCGACTGCACCAATTCACGCTCATTTTATGAAGTATCCAGAGATGTCAATTTTGCATTTTGATGCGCATTCTGATTTACGATTGGAATACGAGGGTTCGAAGTATTCTCACGCAAGTTTTATGGCGCGAGTAATTGAGTTTTTCAATCCTGAAAGGATAACTCAGGTTGGAATTAGGGCTCAATGCAAAGAAGAGGCTGAGTTAATTAAAGAGAAAAAGGTAAAAACTTTTTATGCATCTGCAATTAATCGTGGGCTTCACGGTTCAAATTGGCAAAAAACTATTGCTGAGAGCTTGGGAAATGAGATTTATGTTTCGTTTGATATTGATTATTTTGACCCAGCGATTATTCCAGCTACTGGCACTCCAGAGCCTGATGGGTTTTTGTATAACGAAACCTTAAATATATTTAGAGAAATACGAAAAATGGGCAAAAAAATAATTGGATTAGATGTTGTGGAATTAGCTCCAATGGAGAGCCTGCATCATCCAAATCTGACAACAGCTCGTTTGATTTATAAGATATTGAATTACGCTTTTTATTAATATTTTTATAGGAGTTCTTATATGAAAAATTTATTTTTATTATCACTAATCGCTATTGCACTTTTAGTTAATTCTGTTAATGCAGAAACAAAAAAAGTTGATGCTAAAAAAACTGAAACTGTAAAAGCAGATGCAAAGAAAACTGACGCTAAAGCAACTGACAAAAAAGTTGACGCAAAGAAGACTGACGCTAAAAAAGACAAAGTAGCAGCAGCAAAATGCGAAGGTAAAACAAAAGACGGCAAACCTTGCAAAAGAAATGCAGCAAAAGACAGCAAATTCTGTTTCCAACACGGAGAAAAGAAAGTAGATGCAAAAAAAACTGATGCTAAAGCAGCAGACAAAAAAGTTGACGCAAAAAAGACAGAAGTAAAAAAAGCTGACGCTAAAAAACCAGCAGAAGCAAAAAAAGAAGCTAAGAAATAATTAGTTTTTTTTTGGGGGGGGTAAAAGATAACCACCCCGCCTGAATAGAAATTCAGTCACCCCTCTTGCCAAGGAGGGGATTAAGATGGCTGAAATATTTTGTAGAGACAGGTCTTAGACCTGTCTTTTTTTTTGTTTTTTCGTGGTGTCATGCCGCACTTGATGCGGCAACTACGTTTAAAAATGACACCCTCGTCTAACCCCACCCTAAATCCCTCCCCTTGAAGGGAGGGACTTAAAGAAAAGGATTAGTAGCTCAATCATCCCTGATTGAGTGAATGCGCAGCATTCAAATAAATGCCGTCATCCTGAACGAAAGTGAAGGATCGCGTTTTATTAATTGGTAAGTCATGCCTCACTTGATGCGACATCTCTTCTTTTACCCCTCTAACAATAGCGGGCAAGGGAGTGCACTGTGCTTTACGAAGTGGAATGTGCTCTTCAAATAAATGGATGAGAATAAACATATAACTAGTTATATGTTTTTCTTGGATATTTAAAGTATTCTTTTTAATTTGGTATTGAAAGAAGTATGAAATATTGAAATTTGTTTTGTACACCAAAATAAATACAAAATACAAAATACAAAAGAGTCTTGTTTTTATCTTGTTTTAAATATTGAAAGGGATTTTCTATATGTGGGTTCTATAAAAAAAAGGGTTAATGATTTTTAACTACCAGGTTTTTCCTCAATAACCCAAACGCAAATATGTTATATACATAACCTTACGAAAACATAGTGACGATAAAGTTATGGACTTATTTGCTAAATTCAAACTTTATAAAAGGAGTTAATTATGAAAAAATTAATTTTTACAATGCTTATCGCATTATTCTCGATTCTTAGCTTTAATGAAGCAAAGGCACAATCTTGTCCACCCGGTTATCAAACAGGCAATATTATAATTAATATTTGTGGTTGTGATTATTATATAAATTATTGTTTTCAATGTAATATATCATATCCAAGTCAGATTAAATTAAATCATTATTACAAAGATGATAATTGCGATTTACAATGCTCTGAAGAAACTGTAAATTCATACTTAAGAGATTATTTTTCAAACCCTCAGTTCCTTGATTCACTATGTGGCTTACCTGGTCCTTGTCCAAATAATGGAAGAGAATGGGTTGAAGAATTTCCATTATGTTATTATAAGATAAAATTTCAAGGTGATAACGATAAATACTATATTGATTATGTGCCGTGCGATCAAAATAGATGCGTAGAGTTGTTTCGATTATGTTGGGATCCATTAACGATTTCATTTTTGAAAACAATTGAATTGTATTGGACTCTACCAACTGGTCAACCCTATTGTACTGATACCGAAGAAAAATATATAAATCTACCAGTTGAAATAAATACTCCAACAGGATGTTTTCATTTTACAAATGATCCTTGTTGGGTTACTGTGCCATAATAAATTGGGTAAAATATGCTAAATAATTTAATAATTACTATATTCATTGTTTTGTATTCTACTTCATTGATGGCGCAATGGTCTGAGATTAATGATGGTTTAAATAGAGGCAATGTAAATGCTTTATTTTCTAAAGATCAAGAATGGGTAATATCTACTAAAAGTGGAGGGTTTTACAAAAGTATTGATTTAGGGGCTTCCTGGAAAATAAGTAATACAAAATCTTTAAGTTGGATAATTCCTAATATAATAAATTCAAATGATACATTATTTTATGTTGACAATTTTCCAAATTTGAATATTTCAACTGACTTTAGTAATTCGTGGGTAATTAAAACTATTCCTTTCCAATCAGATAATCCGTATTATTTAGCATATTTTTATAAAAATATTTATTTGAGTTTAAAGTCTCATCTATTAATATCTAATGATTTAGGGAATTCTTGGATAGACAAAACAAATAGTAATATTTCATCACCATTTTTTATTGAAAAAATTGATTCTAATATTTTATTGGCTAATCGTAATTCAATTTATTTGTGTGATAAAAATTTAAATAATTGCAATCCAATTTATTTAAACAGCCTAAGTTATATATCCTTCTTAAAAGTATTTGATAATGATATTTACACTAGCTCAAGTGGAAATTTAATTAAAAGTTCAAATTATGGTGTTGATTGGGATACTATAGTCAAATCAAAATTCGGAATTAATAGATTCTTTAAGTCAGAAAATCTAATTGTTTTGGTTACTGACAGTTTACTAATTTCAATTGATAATGGAAATAATTGGATTAATTTGCCTCCTTTATATCCTAAACACATAATAAATTCCATAAAAAAATTGATAATAATATTTACTTTTCAACTGAAAGTGGATTATTTCAACTTGAATTAAATAATGAATACAAAATCACTAATTTGAATAATGGTATTCATAATGTTGGATTTATCAATAAAACAATAAATAATAGCGAAGTATTCTTTTGGACTGCTTTAGGGCATATTTATGAGAAACTTAATAATAATGATGAATTTTCCTATCTTGCAACAAAATGGAAAAACTATAATTTTGATACTTGCTATTCCTTTTCTGTTTATAAAAATGGAAATAACATCTTAAATTCTACAGATAAAGGACTATTTATTTCAAAAAATAATGGAGACAATTGGATTATTCCAGATAATAATTTTTGTAAAACAGCATCAGTAGGTTTTGAAATTGAACCAAGTGTTTATTTATTTTGTTTCAAGAATAAAGGAATAATTAAAACTCCAAATTTTGGAGATACTTGGGTTGAGTGCAATAATGGAATTTTAAATTTGAAAGATATTAATTCATTATTTAAAACTGGTGATAATTTAATAACTCTTTCCAAAGATTCACTAGGGAACAAGTGTATTTATCTTAGTATAGATAAAGGATTAAATTGGGGATTAGATACCAATTTGAATTTTTTAACATCAACATCAATTAATAATTTTAGCGAAAAATGTATTACATATTCAGCTTTTAAAAAAAATATAAACTATACCACTGATTTAGGTAAATCTTGGATTACAAAACCCACAACTTTTTACCCTTATCTAATTTATCAATATAAAAATTCTTTCTTTGTAATTTCTCAAACAGATGGTATATATTTATCAACAAATATGGGTGATACTTGGAAAAATATTACCATTGATTTACCTACAAGTAGGTTTTATGATGTATTTGTTTTAAATGAAGATATATATGCTTTATCAAGTTATGGAAATTATACCGCCAAACTCTCTGATTTTGGTTTATCAGACATAAATGAACCAACTACCGAAAACCAAAATTACCTATATGCATATCCTGCATATCCTGTTCCATCTAATACTGGATTTGTAAAATCATTAATTTATTGGGATACTTCAATTGATATTGATAAAGCAAAAATAACAATCACAAATTTAAATGGCGAAATTAT
>CAIWET010000317.1 GCA_903911805.1 uncultured Ignavibacteria bacterium
AAATAAATAAAAAAAATGAAGACAAAAGCAGCCCAAAATAAAGCTAAAATGACTGATGATGAAATTGATTTAATTGCTAATAAATTCAAAGTATTATCAGAAGTTTCACGAATGAAGATTATCAGATCTTTAGTTGTTGGTGAAAAGTGCGTTAGTGATATTATAAGTGATACTGGACTATTGCAAGCAAATGTATCAAAACAATTGAAATTGATGCTACTTAATGGAGTTCTATTAATGAGAAAATCAGGCTTACAAAGGTATTATTCAATTGCCGATCAGGCAATTATTAAAGTCTGCTTAGCAATGTGTAATAGAGAAGAAGATTAAAAAATAAGCCCCAATTAAGGGGCTTATTTGTATTTTTACTTAATGATTTTACATACCTCTTCGGTATTTACACAAATTATTGAATTAATTAGTATACTTCATCGTGGGATCCAATATCAATTAATGTAATTTTGGTATCACTTTCAAAATAAAATATAACTCTTAATGAATAATCAATTGAAAAACTCCAAAGATGATTCAATTTACCAACAAGTTTATGAGTTTTTAAAGAATTATTAAAAGGATTTTCATAAAATAAATCAATCTTCTCCCAAAATTTTGATTCAACTTCAGGAGAAAATTTTATAATTTTTTTATAAGCTCGATTAAAAGAGCTAGAAAATCCAATTTCAATCACTATCGAGTGCCCTTCTTAAATCTTTAGAATTCTTATAATACTTTAATTGTTCAGATGAAATCTCGTTTCTACTTGCAATAAAATTTTGAAAAATATCATCACGATTTTCATCAATTAAATACTTATCAATCAAATTTTTAAGTTCTATCTTCTCATCTTTCTGCAAAGATTGAATTTCTTCAACAATTTCAGCAAACGACATTTTTAACCTCATATAATTTATTTTTAAACAATATATTTTAAAAACTATTATGTTTAAATTACATACCTCTTCGGTATTTACCACCTATTTCATAAAGTACTTTGGTGATTTGTCCCATTGAGGCAAATTCTACTGTGTTCAATAATTCCTCAAAAACGTTTCCGTGAGTCAATGCAGCATATCTTAATCTATTAAGTGCATCTTCAACTTTATCTTTATTTCTTTCTTTGAAATTATTCAAATCAGTTAATCTGATTTGCTTTTCTTCTTCACTTGCACGTGTGATAACCATTTTTTCGTAAAGATTAACCTCAGATTTTCTTAAGAATTTGTTCACTCCGATAATTGGATATTCGCCTGATTGCTTTTGGTATTCATAATACATTGATTGCTCTTGTATTTTAGAGCGTTGGTATTGAGTTTCCATAGCACCAAGAACGCCACCACGACGTGAGAGTCTTTCGAATTCTTGAAGAACAGCTTCCTCAACTAAATCAGTTAATTCTTCCAAAATGAATGAACCTTGATTAGGATTTTCATTTTTTAATAAACCAAATTCATTTGATAAAATCATCTGGATAGCAATTGACCTTCTTACTGATTCTTCTGTAGGAGTTGTAACTGCTTCATCATAAGAATTTGTATGCAAAGAATTGCAATTATCATAATATGCAATCAAACCCTGCAAAGTTGTACGAATATCATTGAAATCAATTTCCTGAGCGTGCAAAGAACGACCTGAAGTTTGAATATGATATTTCAATCTCTGAGATGAATCATTTGCACCATAACGATTTTTCATCGCAACAGCCCAAATTCTGCGACTTACTCTTCCGATTACAGAATATTCAGGGTCCATACCATTTGAGAAGAAGAAGGATAGATTTGGAGCAAATTCATCTATTTTCAATCCACGATTCAAGAAATATTCAACATAGGTGAAGCCATTTGCTAATGTGAAAGCCAATTGAGTAATTGGATTTGCACCAGCTTCAGCAATATGATATCCACTTATCGAAAGTGAATAATATCCTTTTACGCGATTTTTTGATAAATATTCTTGCAAATCTCCAATCAATTTCATTGCAAAATCAATCGAGAATATACAAGTATTTTGTCCCTGATCTTCTTTTAGCATATCTGCTTGAACAGTTCCACGAAGACTTCTGATTGTATCGAGTTTTAAAGTTTGTTTTTCTTCTTCAGTTAAAGTTTTTCCAGTACTTTCAATTTTATTTAATTCTCTTTTATAAGCTGTAATAAAATAGAAAGCAACCATAATTGGAGCTGGAGCATTAATAGTCATTGAAACAGATGTTAGAGGATCAGTTAAATTGAATCCTTTCATCAAAACATCCATATCATCAACTGTGCAAATGCTAACTCCACTTTCACCGATTTTTCCATAAACATCTGGCTCAACTGCAGGATCTTCAGCATAAAGAGTAATACCATCAAAAGCTACGGATAAACGCTTTGCATCATCATCATTTGATAGATAATGGAAACGTGTATTAGTTCTTTCAGGTCCACCTTCACCGGCAAATTGTCTGCGAGGGTCTTCTGTTGTACGTTTAAAAGGAAATACACCAGCTGTATAAGGAAAATAACCAGGAAGATTTTCTTTATAATAGAATTTTGTTAATTCATAATTCGACTGGAATTTAGGCATCGCAACTTTAGGAATTGGAGTGCCAGATAAACTCTTTGTATATAAATTTATGCTAAATTCTTTTGATTGAATCTTATATTTTAGAGTTTCTTGTTGATAACAATTCCTGGTTTCCTCCCAAGTAGATAAAAATTTCTTTGTATCATCTTTCAGATTTTCCCAAGTAGAATCAGCAAGTGATTTAATTTCAGAATTATTAGATAATTCAGCAGATTTCACCAAAGCTTGATAATTAAAGGCTTTTTGTGCTTCTTCTTCAACATTAGTATGATAATTTCTAACTGTTTCAGCTATTTCAGCAAGATATGTAATTCGCTTATTGTCGAGTAATCCAAAATCTTTGGAAATCTTGGTTGGAAGTAAATCAATTAAATCTGATTTTGTCTCAATCTTTAGATTCAAAACTGACTCAATTTTTGATAATAGAGTTTTAAATAATCTATTAACTCCAGGATTATTGAATTGATTGCTTGAGCAAGCAAAAACTGGCAAATCCATATCTTCCAAAGCAATATTCATTGGACCATCAACCTTACGGTTTCTGATAAAATTAATCATTACTTCGCGATATGCATCTTCAGAGCCGATTTTCTCAAACTTATTTATTGCAATAAATTCAGCTTTATCTAACATATCAATCTTTTCTAATTGAGATGGTGCACCAAATTCTGCAGTCATTACGTACATTGAAGAATCTACTATATCAACAACTGCACTATCGCCTTGACCAATTCCTGGTGTTTCTACAATTATTAAATCAAATCCTGCTGACTTAAGAACAGCAATAGAATCTTCAATTGATGAGCTAATTTCGCGGCTTCCGCGAGCAGCTAAACTTCTAAAGAATATTCTGCCATTATAAATCTGATTATATCTGATTCTATCGCCTAATAAAGCGCCACCTGTTGTAGATTTTGATGGGTCAACAGCCAAAATACCAACAGTTAATTTTTCAGTAAAAGTTAAAAATTTTCCAATTATCTCATCAATCAATGAACTTTTTCCTGCTCCGCCAGTACCGGTTACTCCAAGAACAAAAGATTTCTTTTTATCAGAATTCTTATAAATTTCGCGATATTTATTTAATAATGCATCATTTTCGATATTTGTATCAAAGAAAGTAATTTGTTTTGATAAGGAATACGAATGTGAAATATCATTATTAGAAATTAATTGTGCTGTTGGTTCCTCAGTAGCAATTACTTTTGATTCGATAGCACTTGTGATTCTTGCTATAATATCATCTGAAATGCCATCAATACCAATTTTTTGTCCATCGGAAGCGTGATAAATGCGAGTAACGCCATATTCTTCTAATGCTTGAATTTCTTCAGGAAGAATAACTCCACCACCACCACCAAATACTAATTTGTTGCCAGCACCATTTTCTCTTAATAGGTCAACTAAATACTTGAAATACTCATTATGCCCACCCTGATAAGAAGAAATGAGTATTGCATCAACATCTTCTTGAAGAGCGGCTGTTGTAACTTCTCTAACTGAGCGGTTATGTCCTAAATGAACTACTTCTGCTCCTCTTTTTTGCAATAATCTACGAAATAGATTAATGGAAACATCGTGCCCATCAAATAAAGCTGCCGCTGTTAAAACTTTTATTTTTTTCATTATTTATTTTAAAATTTATCTACAAATTAATCAGCTAATAGAGTTCTTGCAATTACTAATCTTTGAATTTCTGAAGTACCTTCATAAATTTCAGTGATTTTTGCATCTCTATAATATCTTTCAACATTGAAATCTTCAGTATATCCATAACCCCCAAAGATTTGGATAGCTTTGCGTGCGCAATCCATTGCAACTTCTGATGCTTTTAATTTAGCAGCAGCAGCTTCTTTGGAATAAACCATTTTTCTATCTTTCATAATAGAAGCACGATAAACCAATAATCTTGCAGCTTCGTATTCTACCCACATATCAGCAAGCATCCATTGAATTGCTTGATTGTTTGAGATTGGTTGGTCAAATTGGAATCTTTCTTTAGAGTATTTTATTGAATCTTCAATACAAGCTTTTGCAATGCCTAGTGCTTGAGAAGCAATACCTAAACGTCCACCGTCTAAAGTTACCATTGATACTTTAAAGCCTGAATTCAAATCTCCAAGCATTTGTGTTTTTGGAATTCTTACGTTTTCTAATATTATTTCAGCTGTTGATGAACTTTTAATACCAAGTTTTTTCTCAACTTTGCCGATTTTGTAACCAGGAGTTTCTTTGTCAACAATAAAAGCTGTTAAGCCTCTTGTTTTTTTAGAAGAATCTGTTGAAGCAATTAGAATAAAAACGTCAGCTTCTTTACCATTTGTTGCAAATAATTTAGAACCATTCAAAATCCATTCATCGCCATCTAAAACAGCTGTAGTTTTAGTTGCACCAGCATCTGAGCCAGCACCAGCTTCAGTTAATGAGAATGAACCAATTTTATTACCTGACAATAAATCTGGCAAATATCTTTGTTTTTGTTCTTCTGTACCAAAACGGAAAATTGGGTCGCAAACCAATGAAGAATGAGCAGAAATGATAACGCCAGTTGAAGCGCAATATCGTGAAATTTCTTCGATTGCCAAGAAATAAGAAACGAAATCCATACCTGATCCACCATATTCACTTGGGTAAGCAATACCCATTAAGCCTAATTCACCAGCTTCTTTGATGATTTCAGCTGGGAATCTGTGATTTCTTTCGTTTTCTGATGCTTCAGGTGCAATTCTTTCTTTTGCGAATTTTGCAACCATATCTTTTAACATTAACTGTTCTTCTGTAAGTAAAAAGTCCATTTTGAGTCCTTTAATAATATTTAATAAAATTATATTTTAGCAAATTCAATTATACAAAAATAAATAAAATTTCACTTTTAATTTGTATAATAAATTGGAGTATGTTGAATAAATAATCTAA
>CAIWET010000318.1 GCA_903911805.1 uncultured Ignavibacteria bacterium
CAAGTATCATTAGTTATATGTAATCAAAATGTTGTTTATTGACGAGAAATCAGGAAATATTTGAAAATAATTATAAAAAATCACAATAAATAGGTATATAATATAAAATAGCTATATATAATGAGTATTAAACAGGTGCTAATTATACGTAAATAATTAGGCAACAGAGCAATGCAAATAGTGAGTTCTTGTGTTGTAAAATTGTAATTCATTTGAAATATTGTAAAATATCATAATAGTTTCATATTGTGAATTATTTTTAAAACCCCAATTATAAAATTGCCTTTTTTGATTGTTATTTATTTCATTATTTTAATGATTTCTTGTTAATTTTTTCAAACAAAAAAGAGGAAGAATGATATTCTCCCCCTTATAGTTAAAAGTTCTATTTCTGAATACTTTATTGTGGTACAGCTATTTGGTAACTTCCACCTTTATTTGGTGCTGGTAAGTTTCTTTTTAGTATCCAAGGATTTAATAACTTTACATCTTTATAAGTTGTTCCGTGCGATTTTGCCCAATCTGAAATACTTGGAACAGATCCCTGGACTTCAATGTATTTTACAGCATCTGGTTTATAGGTATCTTCTTTGCTTAAAACTAATCCATATTTTTGCGGATTTTCCATTAATTCTTTTATAATTGCTATTCTTAAAATGTATCTTGATGTTTCATCATTCAAGAATAGATCAAAGAAGCTATTTACATTTTGAAAATCAACATTGTCTGATAGATTTTCGTGACCCATATTATAACCTGCAGCTGCCAAAACCCAAGATTTATGTTTTTGGAAACCACCTTTTAAGTATTTCATTGCGGCTTCGGTGCTTTTAGTTAAATTACGGCGTTCGTCCACATAATCGTCAATTTGTAATCCCATTGCTTTGCCGGTTGGAGCAATAAATTGCCACAAACCAATTGCATCTTTTGGTGAACGAGCCATATAAAGAGCTGATTCGGCAACTGATAAATATTTGAAATCTTTCGGCATACTCATAGATTCGATAATTTTCTCGAAAGTTGGGAAGTATTTGCCAGAGCGTTTAATATAAAGTATTAACTGGCCAGGTTGTTGAAGATTTAAATAAAATTCGCGTTCAGCGCGTTCTCTTACTTCAGGTATTTCTAAAGGGATTTTTTCGCCAAAGATTTCAAGTTTTTCTGGTAATTTAACTTTAGATAAATAAGTTAGGAAATTTTCTTGATCTTTTAATAAATTAACATTTTGCTGACTTGTCAAATCTTTATTATCAGAACAGCTTAGTACTGCTATTAGAAATGCGTAAAATAACAATTTTTTCATTTTAATTCCTTGTAATATTAATATTGACAAAATCTTTGCAGAGAGCTTTTTCGCGGTCGTCGTTAGAAGCTATTATAATCCCACCACCCTGAAGTGTATGCATATTTATCAAATCAATCAATGTACCAATTCCTTCGGAATCAAGATTAGTAAATGGTTCGTCCAAAAGTAATATTTCAAAATCTTCAAGAAAATTTATGATATATTTAACCCTTTGTTTCATTCCTGACGAAAAGGTCTTTACATGATCGTTTCTTCTTTTATAAATATTGAACATTTTCAAGAGTTCGATTGCTTTATCGGAATTAAATTCTTTTCCTCTGATTTCAGCGAATATTTTAATATTTTCCATTGGAGAAAATTCTTCATAAATATTCAAATAAGGTCCAACAAAGCCAATATATTTATAATAATCATCTTTTTTAACAAGATTATTCTCTACAGTTAACTCAACTTTGCCTTTGCTAGGCAGTAATACTCCACTTAGGACTCTTAATAGTGTTGTTTTTCCTGATCCATTGTGCCCGGTAATACCAACTACATTGTTGTTTTTGATATTAAATGAAATATCTTGAAAAATAGGAATCTTTTGAGTAAAAGATTTGTGTATATTGTCAATATTTAAATTAAAGTTCTTTTTCATATTTTCTTAAAAAAAATGTCATAGCCGGTAAATCCAACTATGACATTTTAAAATAAAATTTATTATTATTAATTGCGATTATGATTTGTATTTGATAATCTTGTCAAGTCGTTAGGAGTTAATCTTCTAGCGCCAATGAATTTCTTTGTATAATATTCTGTTCCTAAAGAAGCCACAGAAACACCGTATTTAGAACCTGAGTGAGCAAATAAACCATCTCCTAAATAGATACCTACGTGAGATACATAAGCGTGATTAGATGTATGGAAGAAAATTAAATCTCCAAATTGAAGATTTGACATTTTTACTTCTTGTCCCATTCCGAATTGAGTTGCTGCTGTTCTTGGCAATGTAATGTCATTTGCAGAGTAAAATACTGATCTTGTAAATGCTGAGCAATCGATTCCTTTAGAAGTCATTCCACCGAAGTAGTAAGGAGTTCCAACCCATTGCATTATAGCATCCATAATGTCTTTTTTGCTTAAACCTGTGCTTGTATAATATGGATTTTCTGGAGTATCGTCAACAAATGTTAACCAAGAGCTTTTAAATCCTTCAAAATCCATTTCATCGTCAGATACTAATTCTTCTTCTACTAAAATTGCTTCGTCTTCTAAATTTGCTGTATCTTTAGCATCTGCTAATTTTAATTCTTTATTAAATTTCTGAGAAAAGTTTAATTCATCTTCGCCGGTGATACCGATTAAAGCTGATAACTCTTCAGAATTGTTTTTAATCATTTCAAGTGTTATTTGTTTGGTCATTTCAGGATTATAGCTTCTTCTTGCGTGGCTTCTGCCTCTTTTTCCTTTTTTACCCTTTTTTCCTTTTTTTCCTTTGGAAGTTGAAGTTACTTTAGCTTTTTTTCCTTTTGCAGAAACATCTGTAATATTAAATAATGATAAAGCTGGAACAATGAGTGCAATTATTATCGCCTTTACGAAGTAAGTTTTTGCTGATGTCATTTTATATCCTTTTTCTTATTTACTAACCAAATTAAAAAAACACTCTTTTTTAGAAACTGAATAATTTCTGAATGCAATAAAACACATTTTTCAATAGTGTAAAAGCTTTTTTTGAATTATGAATAGTTTTTAATTTAGTGTTAATTTTCTTACACAAGTATATTTTGCTGTAAGTAGCTACTAGCCTATAATGTTAATAAAAAGACAATATCTAAGCTTTTTATTATCAATCATTTATGATACGCTTAAATTATCTGTTTAATGTGTAAGGTATTTTTCACACAAAAATGAAAATTCATTAACTTTTTTAATTATTAATAAAAATTAATGTTAATTTTTGGTTAATAACTTTAGCGTTTTGCCCTAAGTGCAGTTGAGTTGACTGTAAAATTGAGATTTTTAAAGGAATCTAAACCTTTTTCTTCTATCCTTTTTTGTGCTAAAAATCCAATCATTGCAGCATTATCCATACAAAGTGACATATTTGGTGCGACCATTTTTTTGCCAATTTTTTCTGCGGCATCTGCTAATTTGATTCTTAATCCAGAATTTGCTGAAACGCCACCGGCTATCACAATGTGCTTGACTTTGTATTCTTTTGCAGCTTTAATAGCTTTGAAAACCAAAACATCAACAATCGCAGCTTGAACTGAAGCGCAAATATCTGGAATATCTTCTTCTGGAATACCATTTGGATATGTTTTCTGAACATAATATCTGACGGATGTTTTCAATCCGGAAAAGCTAAAATTATAGTCAGGTGAATGCATCATATATCTTGGAAAATCATATTTTGCTGGATTACCCAATTTTGCAAATTTATCAATCAATGGTCCACCTGGATATGTTAATCCAAGTAGTTTAGCTGTTTTGTCGAAGGCTTCCCCTGCTGCATCGTCTTTTGTTAGTCCTAATATACTGTATTTGTTATACGATTCAACGTAAAATAATACAGTATGACCACCAGAAACAACAAGAGTTATAAAAGGAAATTCGATTTCTGGATCTTCAATGCATCCAGAAAAAAGATGCCCTTCAATATGATTAATTGGTACAATTGGTAAATTATATTTAATTGCTAATCCTTTTGCAAAATTTGAACCGACAATCAATGAGCCAATTAATCCTGGTTCGGTAGTAACGGCAATTGCCGTTATTTCATCAATGGTGGTATTTGCTTTTTCTAATGATTCTAAAGTTACTTGTGAGATTATTTGGTTATGTGCTCTTGAAGCAAGTTCAGGAACAACTCCACCATATTTCCCGTGGAAAATTTGAGAAGAAATAACATTACTCAAAACTTGAGTGTTATCAAGAACTGAAGCTGACGTTTCGTCGCAAGATGATTCAATTGCCAATATTTTCATTATCTATTTACCAAACAAATTTTTCAAAATCAATATTCCCGCCTGAAAGAATTAATCCAATTTTCTTTCCAGCAAATTTTTCTTTATTTTCTAATATAACTGCTAATGTTACTGCTGATGAAGGCTCAATTACAATTTTAAGTCTTTGCCAAATCAATTTCATTGCAAATTTAATAGGATCTTCCTTAACAGTTATAATTTCATCTACTCGATTTTTAATAACTTCAAAAGTTAAATCGCATAGTGAAGTTAAAAGCCCATCGCAAATAGTTTTTGGATTAATAGATGATACTATTTCTCCCTTTTTAAATGATAAAAATGCATCATTAGCACCTTCGGGTTCAGCAGCAATAACTTTAATATTTTTATTTATCCCTTTGACAGCTGTAGCAGTGCCACTAAGAAGTCCACCACCACCAACTGGTGCAATAACAATATCTAAATCTGAATAATCATTTAATAACTCAATAGCTGAAGTACCTTGTCCACAAATTACGTTAAAATTATTATAAGGATGAATTACGGTGCAGCCTTTCTCATTTACAATTTGCTCTAAAGTAGTCTCTCTTGCTTCAAGAGTTGGCTTGCAAAGTACAACATTTCCTTTATAGTCTCTAACAGCATTAATTTTAACTGAAGGGGAATTATCAGGCATTACAATTGTTGCTTCGATACCATTGATTTTTGCAGCTAAAGCCAAGGCTTGTGCGTGATTACCAGAGGAATGTGTTGCCACGCCTTTAGATTTTGCTTCGTCATCTAAACAAAGAATAGCATTAGTAGCACCACGATACTTAAATGCACCAATTTTTTGGAAATTTTCGCATTTAAAGAATAATTCGGCTCCTGTGATTTCATTTATAAGAGTGCTTGTTAAAACAGGTGTCTTATGAATAAAATCTTTAATTCTCGAATGAGCACTTATAATGTCATTAAGTTCTGGTAAAATCAAACTCACTTTGTAAACTCCAGTGTATCAATAATTTTATCTTCTTCATTAAATATTTCCATTTTAACTTTGTTATTGACAATTGTTAAAATTGAGAAATGATATGCTTTTATAGACTTTAATGTGTATGCTGCACTTTCTGGGTTATAAAGTGGTGCACCAGCACCACCTAATACAAAGTGATATACTCCATCAATTAAATTCTTTTGATAAAAATGTGAATGCCCTGCAAAAAGCATTGTTACGCCATTTGGGGTAAATATATCTTTAGACATTTTGATAGTTTTATCGTCTTCATTATGCCCACCAGCACAATATCCTGGTTTATGAACGGCAACGAATTTATATTTAGCCTTAGATTTTTCTAAATCAGATTTAGCGAAATTCCATTGGTCTGAACCTTTGCTGTAATCAACATATTGATTGAGAATAAGGAAATGATAATCTCCAAATTCAAATGAATAATATTGATTTGTACCAGATTCAGATTTTGGAGATTCAACAAATGCTCTAGTATTATTTGACCAACCCTCGTGGTTACCAGTAGCATTAAAAAAGCAATATTTAGATAGTAAATCTAAATTCGATTTAGTAAAAAATTCTTCCTTAAAGGATTCATACTTGTTATTATAAGATAAATCCCCAGTTAAAATTATAAAATCAGGATCGTGCTTAATAACATTATCAGTTATTTTTGAAAACATCTTAGGATTTGATCGATTATCTCCATAAACGGCAATTCTCAATGACTTTGCATTTGGCAACAACGTTTTAAATGAATTTGTTTGAGATTGAGATTTTCCTTGAGAAACTTTATAAAAATATTTAATTCCAGGTTCCAAATTATTTAGAACAATTCTATAAACAAATGTAGGTCTTGAATAATCAGTTTTGTTAAATGATTGAGCATCCATTTTAGAAGTCATATCAGGAGTTTTTCCAAAAACCAATTGAGGAAATTCTTTAGAATCACATTCAACTAAAACAGTAACTGAATTAGTTGTAAGCGCTTGTAGATAAGGACTCATTAAAATTTCAGCATCAGAAAAATATGCTA
>CAIWET010000319.1 GCA_903911805.1 uncultured Ignavibacteria bacterium
GATCTGAGCCTCTCCACGCATAATAATATCCATCGCATCATTCATATTACTATATACAAATGAAAAAGTTTTTTGACTATTATCAAAAGATGCCTCTACTAAACTTAAAGTTTTGTTATCAAAATCTATTTTTCCCCATTTGTTGATAGGTAAAAAAGACAATCTATTTTTTTCTTCTAGGCTTGCATTTTGTATAAAATATTTTAAATCGTTTACAAATTGGTCATCAGTAAAACTTTCTGAAACATCTTCTAATTTAGAATATTGATCTGAAGCTTTTTCTTCATCGTTGTCATATATTCCTGTATAGTCTAAAGGATTTTCTATTTCACCCAACACAGAAGCATCACTACCTATAGTCTGATTTATAATCTCTATTTTATCTTGTAATGATTTAAATAGTTTTAAATACCTATCCAAATGATCGTGAGGCTTCATGTTTATAATACTAACTTCAGTATGAGGTGAGCCTAATCTATTAATACGACCGTTACGTTGTATCATTCTTACTGGGTTCCAGTGCAAGTCATAATTTATAATAAGACCACAATCCTGCAAGTTTTGACCTTCTGCTAAAACATCAGTAGTAAACAAATATGTTAATTCATCTTTTTTATCAATACTTACCTGTTTAGCAATAGGGGCAAATCTTTCTGCTGAACTTAAGGCATCTTTCTTATTTTTACCAGAAACAAAAGCTGTATTTTCAACAGTGAAGCCTGAATTATTATTTAATAATTTTTCTTCCAAATATTTTATAGTGTCTGCAAAAAATGAAAAAATTAAAACTTTTTTATCAGGATTTTCTTTTCTTATCTCACAAATTTTATCAAAAAATTGATCAAATTTAACATCGTTATTTTTTAATTTTTCAGCTATTACAATAGCATCTTTTAAAATCTCTTTTTCGTAAACAAGATCCTCTCTCATTTTAACAAGATCATGTGTTTCAGAACTTGCTGGTCTTGATTTATCTTCAATAGCTTTAATTAATTTTTCATCCGTCCAATCAATCTGTTCACCGTCTTCCTCTAAATATTCATCTTCAATATCATCAATGTCTGATAAGCTAACAATCTTATTTTGATCGTTTAATATTTGTTCAAATATATTTAATCTTTTTTCATATTTTTTAAGAGATGTAGTAAGTGCTGAAGACGAAGATTCCAATCTTTTTAAGAAAACAGTTCTTAGAATTCCATATAGACTTATTTGACGAGCTAAATTTCTTTTGAAATCTGGCTGTAATTTCAAGTTCATTATATTCTGTATATCCTTACCATACACACGAAAATCATACATATCATATCTGTATGGAGTGAAAGATAGACTTAATATTATTTTATATAAAAGTTCTATAATACTCTCTTTAGAGTTATGTTCTGAAATATCTTTTAATTGTCTTTTTGGATGCAATAAGACTTGAGTACATTCAGCAACCTCTTCAATTTTATGAGCTGATACCTGTAATAAGTTTTGGGTCAATTCAGAATTATCTATTGTTATACTATCAATATCAAAACTTATGTTTTTAATCCTAACTTTTGGAAAAGTCTTAAGATCTCCATTTATATCAACTCCACCAAACTCTTTTTCAATTCCCTGTCTTGTGTTTCTTACAACAAATGCTCTGATTATAGGTTCTATGGTCGCTCTAGCTTCTTTTAATACTTCAGATAGATCATTTCCTTTAGCTTTATTTTGATTAATCTTTTTCTTCAGATTATCAACTGTCTCATAAAAAGATTTCAGCTCCAAAACACCTGTTGAATTTTTTGCATACACAGGAAGTGTATCTTGTTCACCTCTTGTACCCAATAGAATCTGATTTGTTAAATCTGAAAGTGAGTTGTTTACAGGGGTGGCTGTTAATAACAAAGTATGTGCATCTAAATTTTGATTTATCCAATCATAAACTTTTTGAAACCTAGAAGATGAGTGATTTCTTAGGTTATGTGCCTCATCTATGACAAATAGATTTACATCAGCAAATTTATCTATTTTCATTTCATTATCTAAACCATTAGAATCTTGCATTGATACAACCTTATATCTTACTCCTGATAAATCTTCCTGTGCTAATTCTGTTTCCCATTGATTAACAAGAGAGGCTGGTGATATAACAATAACTCTTCCTTTATATTGTTTAATAACACCTATCGCAGATATAGTTTTACCCAAACCAACAGAGTCGGCAAGCATTGCAACTTTATATTTTTCTAACCTTTTTATTAATTGTTTTATATTTCTTTCTTGAAATGCTTGTAGTGTTTTACCTTTTAAATGTTGAATACTTTTATCATCTTCTATTTCATCATGATAAATATATTCCAGAGTTTTGATATACATCTCATAAGGACTGAATAATTGATCTCCGTGATTTGAACTATTTACAAGCTCAGTAAATTTACCAGTCCAATCTACACAATCTTCATCATTCCAAACTTCCTCAAACCAAGACATATGACCATGCTCTTGGTTTTCTGTTTGTGGGTTAAACTGAACTATACGAGCATCAGACTCACCGGTGTTTAATTCTAAATTTGAAGTTAAACCATTTTTAGTAAAATTACTAGAACCTATAAAACCAATAGCTTTTTCTGTTTTATAATTTCCAAATATGTAACATTTTGCATGTAAGAACTTTTTTCTATAAACCTTAACCTGTAACACACCTTCATCAACTTTCTTTTTTAATTCCTTCACTGTCTCATATAAAGAAGAATCTGATTTTAATCTTTGTAAATCTTCAAAAATATCTTTATCGGGAAAATCTGGTTCTACTTGATTTATATTATATCTTCCAATAAGAGGTTCTTGTCCTATTATTAATCTTATTTTTTTGTAATCCTTAAGACTTTCAAGAATAAGTTTCGTTCCCTCCAAATCCCAATATCCAGTAGCAATAGACAATTCGTCAAAATCTTTTGATGCTAAAATTAGGTTATCTAATAAGGTTTTTCTTTTATTGTCTATAATTTTGTTTATTACCATAAATTAATCATATAATAGCATTATATCCTTATTTAATAAAGGATTTTACAATAA
>CAIWET010000320.1 GCA_903911805.1 uncultured Ignavibacteria bacterium
ATTGATTTTTAATGGTGTATATAATGGACAGAATCCAATTAAACTAGTTAATACAAATACTGCTGAAAATATTAGTAATACAATTGCTAATACACCATCTATGATATTGTTAAAATACAATACAACCACAATTAAAGCTACTAAAATCCTTAGCGCTTTGTCAATGAGACCCATATTTTTTGTCATAATGACTCCTAATTAAAAAATTGAAAAATTAACTTAATTCTTTTGCGATTGAGATTGCGGCAATTGTGCCATCAGCTACAGCTGTTGTAATTTGTCTGTATTTTTTGCTAACAACATCACCAACTGCATAAACATCAGGAATACTGGTTTTCATATCTTCATTAGTTTTGATATAGCCCCATTGATCAATATCCAAAACTCCTTTGAATAAATCTGTATTTGGTTTCATACCAATAAAAATAAAAATTCCATCTGCACTTAATTTTATTTTTTCTTTAGTTTTGAGATTTTCGATTTCAGCAATCATTTTATCGCCTTCTTTTACAAAAGCTCTTGGCTCGTGTTCAAAAAGGACGCTTATCTTAGGATTGTTGAATAATTTTTCCTGTGCAGTAGCATTTGCGGTTAATTTGTCGAACTGATGAATCATAGTAATTTTGCTGGCAAATCTTGAAATGAAATCTGCTTCTTCAACCGCAGAATTTCCACCACCAATTACAATTACTTCTTTATCAACATAATATTTAGCATCGCAAGTAGCACAATATGAAATACCTTTTCCTTTGTAGATTTTTTCGCCTTCGGCACCAGTTGGATTTGGCGAAGTACCTGTTGCAATCACTATTTTTTTAGCTTTGATTGTTTCAAGTTCATCTACAATGATTTCTTTCTTTTCTAAATCAATTTTAGTTACATCCACTGCAACTTTATAAATTGTTCCACACATTTTAGTTTGCTCGCTCATATTGTGAGAAAGCATATAACCAGGCTGTGGATCAATAAATCCTGGATAATTTGAAACTTCGTGAGTAGTTGAAACTTGTCCGCCTGGAAGTGCTAAGTCGATCAAAACTGTATTCACTTTTGCCTGGCAAAGATAAAGTCCTGCGGTTAATCCTGCAGGTCCACCACCCAAAATCACTGCATCATATTCAGATACAATTGGCTTTATATGGGATTTAATTTCTTTTACTCTTGCTTCTGGAATCATTGAGTCCAAACCATTAATGATTTCACTTCTTTTGATACCACCAGCTAATCTTTCTGAAACTTCTTTGCCATTTACATAAAAGAGCAAAGTAGGGGAGGATTTCACTCCTAATTGGTCAGCTAACTCTCTATTTTGCTGACGAAATATCTTCATAAACTTTACATCATTTCCATAAAGTTTTGATAACCCTTCAAATTTTGGAGCTAATGCATCGCAAGGAGGGCATTCTGAAGAATAAAAATCTAAAATCACTTTTCCTGAATTTAATACTTCTTCATTAAATTCCGCTGTATTAATCTCTCTCATTTTTCCAACCTTTTAAAAAAAATTCTTTATTCAATTTCATTATTAAAATATGCTGCAAATCCTAATTCCAGAAGTTCCTTAACAGGTCTGCAATCTGTTGAGCATATTTTTCCGCTTGCATTTTTTGCTACCGAACCGCAACCTCCACCACAAGCAAGCTGAAGACTGCACTCTTTACATTCGGGAATTTCTGTAACATCTCTTGATTGCCACTCTTCGATTATATCTTTTTTCAAAGTAATTTCAGGATAAAAAGTTCCTAAAACTTCGTCAGATTTACCGACAGTGGCAGTGCAGGAATAAATATTTCCTGAGTAATCAAATGCCCACTCTGTTTTGCAGGCAGGGCAAGAATCAAAAAGTGGTGAAGGCAATTCGCCATTTTCTGATAAAAATTTTGCAACCGAATATGCAGGTTTATAAAACTCTACAATTTCGGGATTTGCTTTAATTAGTTCGAATAAGTCTTCGTAAAGATTTATTCTATTATAAAGCTGTAAACTAGTTGATTGGCAATGGTGCAATTCGTAATTTCTGCCAATTTGAGTTTTGAAAAATTCCGATTTGGTCCAACCTTTGGCAATTGTAAATCTTGCTAAATCAGGAAGATTTATCATATTCATTTTGTCAAGTACCATTCTTAAATTAATCGTTATTTGATTGCTCAATGCCACATCAATTCCTTTAACGATTTTATCAAAAGTAGCTGATTTATCCTTTAAAAATCTTCTTTCATTATGAAAATCTTCTGTGCCATCCAAAGTTACCTGAACTTCTCTGATATTTCCTTTTTTTAGAATTTCGATATATTCTTCAAGATAATATCCATTAGTCACCACAGAAATATCAATTCCGTGATTTTTTGCGGAAGTAATAATATATTCAACCATTTGCATTTGCTTTGGGTTAACCAAAAGAGGCTCTCCACCGAAAATTGTTATATATTTACTTCTATCAGAAAATTCTTTAACAACATAGGCAAAGAAAGAATCAATCACTTCAGAGCATAAGTCATTTTTGGGATAACTATATTCATCTTGAAAGCAATACGTACAAGCAAAATTACAGGAATAATTAGGGACAAAGAAAATTTGTACTTCATCGCTGTCCCTATTATCCACAAAATCAAAATAAGCTTTTTGATAATTCTTCTTTTCTGTTGATGGCTCAGAAAAATATCCTTTTTCCTGCAATTCTTTAGCAAAATCAGAATCATTCAAACCATTATTTTTAAATTCTAAAGTCAAATCTGCTTCGGACTTTGAGAGAATATCAGCATTGCCCGAAAGCAGATTAACTATAAAATGACTGTCGGAATCCTTGATTTTTGATAATATGTTATATTTTGAATAAATCATATTAATTAATCGTGGCAACCAGGTACGTTTTTAGATGTTTTTGCACAGCACTGAGCTGTAGCTTTTTGTGTTTTTTCGTTCTTTTTTGTTACTTGTTTTTTAATTACGCTTTTCATTTTTTTTAACTCCTTAAGAAATAATTATTTAATACTTTTAATTGTAAAACTACAAACTTCGATATTACCTTTTGGGTAAGGTGCAGAATCTTCTAATATTTCAATTTCAGAAAATCCCGCTTTATTTAAAACTTTAATATATTCATCTTTTGTAATTGCGCCAGCCCAGCATTCGGCTACTGCCTGTGGGTCATTTGCAAATTCTTCAGGAACAGTTTCGGTGGAATAAATATCGCTAACCACAAATCTGCCACCTGGCTTTAATGTTCTGTAAATTTCATTCCAAACTGCTTGCTTATCCTTAGCGTGGTTAAGAGTGCAATTAGAAATAATCAAGTCTAACTTGTTGTCTTCCAAAGGAATTATTTCTAATTCACTTTTGATAAATTCTACATTATTTGCATCAAATTTTGCAGCATTTTTTCTTGCTTTTTCAAGCATTCCGTCTGAAATATCCAAACCATAAGCAAAACCATTTTCTCCAACATCGGCTGCCATTGCTAAAACATCTGTTCCTCTTCCGCTACCTAAATCCAAGCAAAATTCGCCTTCTTTTGCCTTTGCATAATCTATTGCACCACCGCAAGAAAGACTGCAACAACTCTCTGCAAGCGCCGAATATCTTTCTGTTATCTCAATAATTGCCATTTACATACTCACTTTTTTTATTAACAAGACTTACAAGGTCTATTTAAAATGAAAAATCCAATAAATCCGCCAATCAATGCACTAGAAAATACATTAGAGCCTGAATTTATTCCGAAAAAATAGTGATAACCTAAGCCAATAATGGCTCCAGCTAGTACAACAAGCACAGTAAGGAGTGAATCTTTGCTAAAGAATTTCTCTTTTGCAGTGCGGTTATCAATCTTATTTTCACAACTATTATTTATCATATTCAAAAATAAACATTTATTCATTTATAAAAAAGTATAATCGAATATATGATGGATTTATTTTACCGTTCAGCAATATTGTTTTGAAATTAGGGTATTGGGTTTAGGGTGGAGGGTATAGGTAAAAGATAGGATTGAGATTATTGTGGTATTTGAAGAAATATTCGAATTTAATTACAAACAAATGAATAATGAAATAAAACGTCTATAAAGTATGGTCTTTGAAAATTGGGGATGAAATGGTATCGACGGGGTGATGGATGGTGCTTGATGCATGTCGTGCTTTCGGTGCGGTGCACGTAAATACAACCGAAACAAAAAAAATGCAGAAGATAATTTTGCAATGGCTGCTTAATTAATAGAGCAACCACATTGGGGATTGAGCTCGCTTGTTGGCTCCTTTTCTAGTGTCGAAAATCAGATAAGCTGGATTGGCTATGTGTGGCAGGTAGTTCAATTGAGAAAACACTGTTAATCGCCAAAAAGCTCCTGTCGTTTGGATAACTTTTTGGTTAAATAAGATAGAACGACTAAACATGTAGTAGCAACACTTGAAGCGTTTCGGACGCGGGTTCGACTCCCGCCATCTCCACTTTTATTAATGGTAAGTGCTTTAAAATCAATGATTTACAAAGGCCTTTTTTGTTTTACATACAACTATCCGTACAAATCAAGCAATACTAAAAATCAAGGCTCTTATTGGATATGAATGAAAGAAAATTGCAATAATCTTATTAGAACTTCGTAAAATTCATAATTAAACAATAAGGTTCTAAATTTTGAATATTGTTAATTATTATCTAATATTAATGATAAAGAAGAACGGGAAGCAACTCGAGAATTAGAAGCTCCTGAAATTTTAAATGCAATTAATGATGGTTTGAATGATTTTAAAAACGGTGATTTTGTTAAATTGAGTGACATTAGAAAAAATGAAAACTTATACTTTTAAAGACTTGATTGATTCTTACAGAAAAAATGTACAGTATGAAAATATCAATTATTTTCAATACTATGTTGAACAATATAAAGCTATGAGTAATGCTTTTGGGATTTTCTTTGATCAAGAATTTGAAGATTATCAAAAAGAAGATTATCGCAGGTGGTTTTTACAATCAGTTAGAGATTATCTAAAAAGGTTATGTCCTTTTAGTGGTTTATTAGAAGCTCCTAAACATATCATCACTCTCTATAAAAAGCACTCTAAAGACTTTTCAGAAATTGAAAGGAATTTTCATGATGCACATAATAAATTTCAAATTGAGTTATTTGAATTAATGTTTGGAAAAATTGAAACAGAAATTACTTCAGAAGATCTAATTAATCAAGGATTTGATGACACTCAACTTGTACCTGACCCTTATGACTATTATTAATAAGAATATTTAGAAGAGCATTTAATTTTTGCTTTTCATAATAATAAATACAATATTTCTTTTGCTCAATTAAAAATTAAATTGTAATTTTCCTTTTGATGTTATGAATAATAACGAATGGATGGAATATGATAAGTATTTTTGCATTGGTGCCCGAAAGAATTAAGTATGAGCAATTTTGGATTGATATCAAATCCAGGAACAAATGGCTTATTAATTTAAGATATTTAGCTGTTTTGATGTTGATTGCTTTAATCCTCGGATTCTATTTGTTAGATTATATTTTCCCTCAATTCGAAATTAATACTTTTCCGATTTGGTCAATTGCAATCGGGATGGCAATTTATAATGTCGTATTTCATAAGCTCTGGGACTATCTCCCAGCAAATTACGAAGTTGGGCAAAAATTTCATGGACTCCGATTTTCTCTTTTGCAAATTTTAGCAGATTTTGCCTCATTAATGCTATTAATATATTATACTGGTGGAATTGAATCCCCCGTTTATTCATTCTTTCTTTTCCACGTAATTATTGGCAGCTTGCTTATGCCGGTTGCAGTTATAAATTTAATTATTACTATTACGCTTTTAATAACCTTGAGTGGTGCTTTGCTAGAGATGAAGCATATTATTCCACATCACGCTGTTACAGGAATCCTTGATTTATCAGTTTATGACAATCTTCCATATTTAATAATATTTTTCTCATTCTTCTCGATAACTCTCTATTTAAGCAATTATTTAGCAAACTCAATTGCCAAAAGACTTTATCAAAGAGAAAAAGATCTCACAATTGCTTATACTGAGCTCGATAATGCCGAAAAAGCGAAAAGTAAATATGTGATGACAATCGTTCACGACTTGAAGACTCCAGTTGCTGCCGCAACCACATATCTAAATATGATTTTAGAAGGGTTAGTTGGCGACATTGTCCCTGAGCAGAAAAAACCACTTGAACGCTCTAAATTACGACTAGATGCTGCAATCTCAACTATTAACGACATTTTATATATATCTCAACTCAAATTATCTTCAGATCCTTCTGATTTAACAAAAATAAATATTAGAGATTTATTCGATGATATATATAATGATATGGTTGTAATGTTTAATGCAAAAAATATCGATTTTGAAATTCAAGCAGAAAAATATGAAATTACATTAGAAACTGAGCCAAAATTAATGAAATATGCTCTTTCAAATTTAGTTTCAAATTGCCACAAATACACAGAAAATGGTGGAAAAGTAATCATTAAATTGTCAGAAGAAAAGGACTTAGTAATAATATCGGTTGCTGATAATGGTATTGGTATTCCAGACGCAGAGCGCGAAAAGATTTTCAAAGATTTTTATCGTTCATCACTTTCCAAGAAAAAAGGAATAGAAGGCACTGGCTTAGGAATGAGTGTAGTGGTAAATACAATTGAGAAATATCACGGTACAATAATAGTAAATTCGCCATCTTACTTAGCCGAAGATGGCAAGCCCGGCACAGAATTTATAATTCAATTGCCCAAGAATTATATTGAGTAAATGAGAAGCATTTAATTCGAAGACAGTCATTCTGAGTGTATGTGAAGAATCGAGTTAAACAATTTCGTGATGCCACCCCTCACACTTCGACAGGCTCAGGAACCGTTCCTCCCCTTGAAGGGAGGGACTTGGAAGAGAAGGAATTCTTCTTTGTAGAGACAGGTCTTAGACCTGTCTCTCTTTTTTTATCCAAAGTAAGAAATCTTCCTATATTGTAATCGTATTGCCTAACTCAGTGGTCTGCAAGTTTACTGTAAATGCAAATTATTGCTTGACAAATTTTCCGAAAACTTTTCCGGATTTTACAAAATAAACTCCACTATTCAAATTACTAATATCAACTTTAATCAAATTCTCATCATTAATAAGCTTTATAATTGGAAATGTAATTAATTGATTCCCCGAAATATCATAAATTTCAATAATATCATTATAATCAATTACATTATCAGATTTTTGCTTTAAATAAATAAAATCATTAGCTGGATTTGGATAAATATCCAATGATTCAGTAAGAATTTCAGCTACACTTCCGCCATCGTATACCTTGGTTTTTCTGACAATTAACAGATAAGATTCAATTTCTGAACTTGTTATTGTATCCTTTTTTGCATAAGCTGTAATTTTATAAATACCTGCTTTTGCATTTGAATCAATAACAAAAGTGTAATTGAAGTTAGCATTAACTACAAAATTATCTGCATTATTTAAATATTCGTTATGTATATATAAAACTGCTGTTTCTTTTTTGAATCCATCTCTTTCTGAAGAAACAAAATAATCTATATTTGCCTTCATTTTAGGTTCTAGATAAAAATGGTCGGTAACCCTTACAACCAAATCTCTGATTTGATTATAATAACTCAAATTTTTAACTGAAGGACTGGAGTTTACATAATTATCTGCCTGAGCAGTTACAATCAAATTAAAAGTGATACCATTATTGAATTTCTCAGTAATTTTAAATTTGAGATTTGCTGTACCATTGATGTCTGTAATTACTGTATCTGTTTTATTTAATAAAGTATTATATATAAGTACCTTGGCATTTTTGATTAAATTTCCATTATTATCTGTAATTATGCAAGAGTAATTCACTTCATCATTTTTATAAAATGTCATAAAATATGGATCATTAATTTCCTTTACAAACATTGTATCTTTTATTGACAGGAAGAGTTTATCATTAATATCTCCGTAATAAGAATTATTTTCATTTTTTATAAAAACCTTACCTTTATCAAAAGCTATAGCATCATATATCCAGTGCTTATCGCTTGTAATATCAATCCAGTTTGTATCTAAATCTTTTGAATAGAATAAATTACCATCATCACTAAGAGCATATATGTAACCATTATCATCAAAATAAGCACGGATAAGACTCATCTTATCCAGACCAATTTTATTGAAATTTACCCCATCAAGTGATAAATAAGCTCCATATTCTGTACCTACAAAAATGTAATCATTAGAGCTTACATCATAAGATAATATATCATAATAACCTCCAAAACCATTAGGAATTGTTACACTGCTATAATTTTCTTTATTACTATCAATTATTAATAAACCTCCATTGATTTGACTGAGTAATTTTCCATTTGACAATAATTTAAATTTGCTTCCTCCTATCTTACTCTTATAAACAGGTTTTGAGCTATCATTTTCATAAAAATAAGACCCAGAATATTGTGTAGCAAGAATAATATTACCATTATTCAGGATATCAATACTTGAATATCCAGCACTTTTAATACCTGTAGTATCAAGCATTTTAAAAGACTTGCCTAAATCGTTTGAAAACATAATAGTTTTAAAATTAGTGTAAACAATGTCACCTTTCTTGTTAATGTCAGTCAAAATTCTTTTACTAGCTAAAGAATCTGTTATAATATTAGACCAGGATTTTCCATAATCGGTCGATCTTAATAAATTTTTATCATATTCCCAGATAAAAAGACCTTTATCTGTATATTTTGAATTAAAAGTATAATCAAATCCCTTATCACTTATAAAAGGAGTAAATACCCAAGTTTTTCCATTATCAGTTGATTTTTTTAAACCACCATATCTGGTTCCTGCGTAAATATTGCCATTTGGAGTAACATCAAAAGCATCAACCCATCCATAAATATATTCTGGAAAAACTTTTGATGTAATCAATTCCCAGGTTTTGCCATCATCTTTTGACTGATAAACTGAGGAATCAGCAGCCAAATAATAGCCATTTTTATTCTTCTTTAATTTATAATATGATTGAAAATCAAACTTATTCGCTGTTTTTTTGATAGGATTATATAAATAATATTCATTATTGGAATGTATATATCTCATACAGTTAATTAACCAGGACTCAGAATCTAAAACTTTAATTTCACCTACAATTGAATCTAAGCCAGGCAAGGATTCAATTTGTTTCCATTTATTCCCATTATCAATAGTATGGCTAACAAATGGCTCAATACCCATCCAACTACCATATTCAGCATTTTGAATTATTCCATAATTATCATCATAGCTTGCAGAAAAAATTTCATAAACTTCATCTTTTAGAGTACAAACTGCTTGCCAGTTTTCTCCGGCATCATTAGAAACCCAAATTTGGTTGGTATTAAAAAAAACAATGGTTTTTCCATCAGATGAAATATTTAGTGTTGCATCTTTAGTATTAAAGCTATTATCGCTTGAATAAAGAACTAGTTTAGGAGTGCTTTCAGTTGATAATAATTTATATACACCATTATGAGCACAGAAGAATAAATTTCCATTATTGTCAGTAACCATTCGACTGGAAATGTTGTTATAATTCATCCCTCTCAGATAATAATTATATTCAATTTTATTCCAGGACTTGCCATCATCAGTACTTTTATAAATACTTCCCAATGCATTCTGTACAAAAATTATTCCATTGTCTGTTGCTTTAATTTCATAATCACCAGTGATTTGATCCATTTTTTCGGTTGGCTTCCAAAATTCAGATGCTGAAGATGTATTAGAAAAAATAAAAATCCATAACATTAAAGAAAAATAGTAAAAATAAAGTATCCGCGGTAATATTATCATCACCTGAATCATCATCCTCAGCAGATTGATTTTCAAAGCGAATAATAGACCG
>CAIWET010000321.1 GCA_903911805.1 uncultured Ignavibacteria bacterium
AATATATAATTAATTATTAATGTTCATTTAAAGACACACACAGCTTCGATAAGTTCAACTCATCGGCTAACCCATTTTGTTAGGGGAAGAGAAATCACTCTTCTTTCAAGTCCCTCTCCTTGGGAGAGGGACTTAGGGAGAGGTCTGAAGAGGATATTTTTTTAAAAGGAAAACAACCACCCCGACTGAATAAGAATTCAGTCACCCCTCCTTAAAGAAGGAGGGGAAGTAAATATAGTAAAATCATTTAGTTAAGAGATAAATAATTCTCTTCTTCAAGTCCCTCCCTTCAAGGGGAGGGATTTAGGGTGGGGTCTGAAGAGGATATTTTTTTAAAAGGAAAAATAACCACCCCGACTGAATAAGAATTCAGTCACCCCTCCTTAAAGAAGGAGGGGAAGTAAATATAGTAAAATCATTTAATTAAGAGATAAATAATTCTTCTCTTCAATTCCCTCCCTTCAAGGGAAGGGATTTAGGGTGGGGCGAGTGGTGGTCGTTTTGAAACGTAGATACCGCACAGAAGTGCAGCATAACATACCAATTAATTCTTCTTAAAATATATAATTCTCAAAATTATAAAATAAATCTTGTGATAATTCTTTATATACAAAAAATATCAACTAATTAATTTTAGGAAAATTATGAAATACCGTTACGTTTTGTCACTTGTGCTAATTTTAGCACTTGCAAATTCTTGTAAAACTTTTCGTTTTGATGGCGAGCCACCTGCTGGATTTGATGCAACACCTCCACCAGATTACCATCCTGTTTTCATTATGAAAAAAGAAAAATATGATAAAGAAAAACATATTAGCCCCAAAGCTATTATTTCCAATATAGATGTTCGTCAGCCAAATTCTGTAAAAATTAAAATGCATCTAATAGATTCAAATTACATCTATTTAACAGGTGTAGCAAAAAATGAATTTAGAAAATTTTGGTGTGAAGTTGTTGATAGTTTTAAAGGAAAAGAAACAGTAATTAAAAAATTCAAAATCGACGAAGTAACCGACGAAGATCAAATAAAAACTGCAATTGCTGTAGTAATGGATCATAGTGGTTCAATGGGTGATACTCGTGCTTATGTAGTGCAAGATGCTGTAACTGAACTTATAAATAATAAAAAGAATGAAGATGCAATAGCATTAATCAAATATGACGATAAAATTGGAACAGAATCTCCACTTTCCTATGACAAAAGTGATCTTTTGGCTCAACATCAAAGAATTGGTCTTCAAGGTTACGGCAATTTAACAGCTGTTAAAAATGGTATTTTGTCTGGACTTCAGGAATTATCAAAAGCAGAAAAAGGAAGTGAAAAAGCGGTAGTAGTATTTACTGATGGCTTTGATAATAGCTCAACAGTAACTTCCGATACTGTAATTAAATTTGCCAGAGCTAATGGAACAATTATTTGTGGAATTGATTTTGGTGATAATATTAATAAAGATTTTATGAAATCGTTTGCTGATTCAACATCTGGAATTTACCATCCTATTTATGGAACTGATGAATTTAAACTCGTTTTCCAAGATATTTATAATCGATTAAAAAATAATTATTCAATTGAATTCAATCCAAAAGAATATGGATTACATAAAATCAAAGTCAAGTTATGTTTCCCTTACGATACAGCTACAGCTTATGCAACTTATGATAATACACCTGATATCGGCGCAATTGGAATGTTGCCAATAAATTTTGATTTTAATAAAGCTACAATCCAAAAACAATCAGAAGATGCAATTGATAATATTTATATGCTTTTGACTGCTTATCCAAAAATGGAAATCGAATTAAGAGGTCATACAGATTCATTAAACAGTACAAATGACCCAGATTACAATGTGAAATTATCTCAAAAAAGAGCCGATGCTGTTAAGCAAGCTTTAGTAAAAAAAGGAATTAATGCAAATAGAATTGCTGCAAAAGGTATTGGAGAATTTGAACCAATTGCAACTAATAACACTGAAGAAGGCAGAGCCAAAAACAGAAGAACAGAATTTGTTATTTTGAAAAGATAATTCTAAAATTTAATAATATGGTTGCATTAAAAGACAAGGAATTATCTTATTCTTTTTTGTAGCGAAGAATCCAGAAAATCTTCAACTTAGGAGATTTCTGGATTTATTCGTTAATGCACATTAATATTTAACTTGTTTTGTTTGAAATAACACTTTTATCTCTCCCCCAACTATTTATACTGATTCAATAACATATTATTCAAATTTCAAATGTTTTAAAACAACAAATTTACTCATGATGTGTCAATTAAAATTTAAATTTTAAATACGAATTTTGGAATGAAAATATATAAAAATCTGATAGGAATAATCTTTATTTTCCTTTTTACAATCAATGCTAAATCACAAATAAATGAAGAAACCTCTTCTTTTTATTTTGATGCAGTTTTTTTTAAAGGTGATGCCGACACTAATATCAGATTAGATGTATTCGTTGTTGTCCCTTATCAGGCATTAAATTTTGTTAAAATTAAAGAAATCTATAGTAGTAAATATACCCGCAATATATCGATTACTGATAGTCTTTTTAATATCATTGATTCCAAAAAATTCGAAAAAACTCTAGTTGAAGACAATTATAATAAATCTCAGGGTGGAACAGGAGCTTATGATTATTCCCAAAATATTTTCAATCTAATTAAAGGAAAATATTTCGTAAAAGTTTCGATTACTGATGACCGTAATAATAGAGTTTATGAACGAACCCGCGCAATCAGCCCAGTAAATTTTAATGATTATAATTTCTCTTTAAGTAGCATTATGTTGCTTAGCCGAGTAGAAGAAAATGAAGGGAAATATAAAATTACTCCACATATTTCTGATGAAGTTGGTGATTTTAAAGAAGGATATTTTGCTTTTTTCGAAATTTATTCAAAAAATACTCCTTTGAATTGTAATTTTCTTTATACAATCTTGAATAAAGAGGGAAAAGAAATTTATAAAAGTAAAATATCAAAATATGAAGTAATGAATAAAACTTCAAGGCATTTTTTAAAAATTATTAATCCTGAAAATATAACAGAAGGCAAGCACATATTAAGAATTTATGCTTTAAAGAGTACAGCTGATACCAATTTTTCAGAAAATGATGTAATAGCAATTGCTGAGCGCTCAATAAAATTCCAGAGAACTTTTGCTGGAGTAATTTTGAAAGATATAGATAAATCTATTAAGCAATTGAGATATATTGCAATCCAAAGCGAAATGGACTTAATCGAGGCAGGCTCAACAATTGAAGAACGTCAAAAAAGATTTGAAGCATTTTGGAAGAAATTTGACCCATCGCCTAATACTGATAGGAATGAAGCATTCGAAGAATATTATTCCAGAATTGATTATGCCAATAAAAATTTTAAATCTTACGGAGAAGGTTGGAGATCTGACAAAGGGATGGTTTATGTGGTTTATGGCCAACCATTTAATATGGAAAGAAGTGGAATGGGCTATGACGGAAGAGTTTATGAATCTTGGACTTACCGCAATAATAAGCAGTTTGTATTTGTGGACTATAATGGGTTTGGAGAATGGCGTCTATATTCTCCGTTATCAGTCAATGATAAATATAAATGGGAATAAATTCATAATAATATTTTTTCACGTAAATAACTTTGTGTAAATTCGTAAAATAATAATTGGAGTTGAAATGGATAAAAACAAAATAATAGAAATATTAAAAGAGCATAAGTTAGAGATTCAAGAGAAAGGCGCTAACTCAATTGCTCTCTTTGGCTCTTATTCCAAAGATTTACAAAACGAACAAAGTGATATTGATTTATTAATTGAATTCAGTCAAGGAAAGAAGAATTTTGATAATTTTATGGAAATTAATTTTTTACTTGAAGATATATTTAGCAAAAAAGTAGAATTAATCACAACTGAATCAATTTCTCCTGATTTTAAAGAAGAAATTACAAAGCACTTGATTTATGCATATTAATGATAAAATACTTATAAATCATATATATGACGAAGTTCATTACCTTACTTCTGAGTCATTATCTATTGAAATCGAAGACTTTTTAAATAACGAAACTTTAAAAAGATCATTTACTCGTAGTATTGAGATTATCGGTGAAGCTTCAAAGAAACTTTCAATAGATTTTAAAAACACATATTCTGAAATAAATTGGAAATCACTAGCAGGAATGAGAGATAAATTAATCCATCATTATTTTGGAGTTGATTATATAATTGTTTGGGATGTTTCTAAAAATAAGAGCATTGAAATAAGGGACTTTATTATTGCTAATAAACTAGTTGAGACTAGATTATTTTAAATTTCCACTTCCAGATTTTTCTTTAAATAATCCTGTGTGAATAACAAAACTCAAATCAAATCAAAAGATTTATATAAAAATATTTTTTCACGTAAATAACTTTGTGTAATTTTGTAACTTATGTTATTGTAATTAAATAAAACAGTTACTTATAGCATTATTAAATAGAATAAAAAAATATTTGTTTATTAGGAGTTAAAATGTCCAAGCAAAAAGTTATAATCATTGGCGCCGCAGGGCGTGATTTTCACAATTTTAATACATATTACAGAGATAACGACAATTTCGAAGTAGTTGCTTTTACAGCAGCTCAGATTCCTGACATCGCAGGAAGAAAATATCCAGCATCATTGTGTGGTAAAAATTATCCAGCAGGAATTCCAATTTTTGAAGAAAAAGAATTAGAATCATTAATTGCTAAGCACAATGCTGACGAATGCGTTTTATCTTATAGTGATTTAGCTTATGATACTGTAATGCACATTGCTTCAAGAGTAATGGCTTGTGGTGCAAAATTCAGTGTTATGGGTACAGAACCTACAATGATTAAATCTACAAAACCAGTAATTGCAGTTGTTGCAGTTAGAACAGGTTGCGGAAAAAGCCAGACAACACGTGCTGTTGTTAAAGCATTAATGGCTCAAGGCAAAAAAGTAGTTTCTGTTCGTCATCCAATGCCTTATGGTGATTTAGAGAAAATGGTTGTTCAGAGATTTGCTGAAATCGCTGATTTAAAGAAACATAAATGTACTATCGAAGAAATGGAAGAATACGAACCACATATTGAAATGGGTTCAGTTATTTATTCTGGCGTTGATTACGAAAAAATCTTAAGAGAAGCTGAAAAAGAAGCTGACGTAATTATTTGGGACGGTGGAAATAATGATATGTCATTCTACAAACCAGACCTTACAATCGTAGTTGTTGATCCATTAAGACCAGGTCACGAAATTAGCTATTATCCAGGTGAAGTTAATTTAAGAATTGCTGACGTAGTTGTTGTTAATAAAATTGACTCAGCTTACCCAGAAGATATTGAAATCGTTTTAGACAACATTAGAGCTTACAATCCAAAAGCTCAGGTAATTTTAGCTGCATCATCAGTTATGGTTGATAATCCTGAAATTATCAAAGGTAAAGATGTTTTAGTTATCGAAGATGGTCCAACATTAACTCACGGTGAAATGACAATCGGTGCTGGTACTGTTGCTGCAAAGAGATTTGGTGCTGGTAATATTATCGATCCAAGACCTTATACAGTTGGTACAATCACAGAAACATTTGAAAAATATCCTTATATTGGTGAATTATTACCAGCTATGGGTTATGGCGCACAACAAATGAAAGATTTACAAGAAACTATTGAAGCAGTTGATTGCGACGCAGTAGTTATTGGAACTCCAATCGACTTAACAAGATTCGTAAAAATTACTCAACCAAATACTAGAGTTTATTATGAATTATCAGAAATTGGTTTACCAAACGTTGCAACTGTTGTAAATGAATTCTTAGCAAAAGTTCCAGCTGAAAAAGCTGAAGTTAAAGCAGAAGCAAAAGCTCCAGTAGCTAAAAAAGCTGCTCCAGCTAAAAAAGCACCTGCAAAAAAGAAATAATTGCTAA
>CAIWET010000322.1 GCA_903911805.1 uncultured Ignavibacteria bacterium
CCAAACTCACTTTCAAACCAAATCTTACCATTATTCAATTTAATGTATTCATTTGAAAGAATTAAACCTAAGCCTGTACTTAATTCACCTTCAGTACCAGTATTGCTGATTTTGTTTTCAATGCTAAAGATTTTTTCTTTATCAGACTGTTTAATACCAACACCATTATCTTTTACCGAAATTATGCAGTTACTATCATAAATATAAGATTTAACTTCTATATTGCTATTTTTATTACTAAATTTTATAGCATTTGTTAGTAAATTTCTTATAATTGAAGAAATCATATTCAGATCAGCATAAATTTCAATTTTTTCATCAAAAATAAAGTTCAATTTAATGTCTTTTTTTGATAATGTTAATTCAATCAAATTAGTGCATTCGGATATTAAATTATTAATTTCAAAAGTAGTTGGACTGAATTCCATAACATTTCTTTGGATTTGTGCCCAATTTAATAAGTTCTCCAATAATTTATATAAATTACTTGCTGATGAATGTAACACAGTAGAGAATTTAGTCATTTCATTTAATGACATATTATATAAACTATTCTTCATTATTTCAGTAAATCCAAGGAAACCATTAAAAGGTTCTTTTAAATCATGAGCAATTATTGAGAAGAATTTATCTTTTTCAGAGATTACTTTTTCTAAATGAATTTCTTTCTCAGCCAAATCATCAACTAATAAATTCTTTTCAAAAAGTAATTCTTCAAGATTTCTATTAGCTATATCTAATTCATTAAATAAGTTTTCTTTTTCAAGTTCACTTTCTCTTCTTTGAGTTACATCAGTAATAAATGCAAGATTAGTCTTGATATTATCAAAATATACAATTTTATCTTTAATGTCAGCATAAATGATAGATCCGTCATTCTTTAAAATTGGAACATTTGAATTTAATCTTTGCATATTATCAGTCAGACTATTAAATCCATTGATTACATCATCTCTAACCTCAGAAGGATGTATTTCAGTAAAATGAAAATTTAAAATTTCTTCAAGAGAATAACCAATCATTTCACATAAAGAATTGTTTGCATACAAGAATTTTCCAGTCTCAGAATTTGCTACAATAATTCCTTCATTAGTACCATTAAAAATGATTTTATATCTTTTTTCGCTTTCTTCTAATAATAATTGTGTCCTTTTTTTATCAGTAATGTCAATCATTACAGTTAATAAAAAGTCTTGATCATAAGTATTAATAACAGATGCCGAAAGAGAACAATGAAATATCTCATTTGAATTAGACTTCAAAGTTACTTCAAAGTTTTTAAGACTACCTTCAGATTTGATTATATTTTTAACCTCTTCAAATTGATTTATATCCAGAAAGATATTCAAGTCATATAGTGATTTTCCAATAACATCTTCTCTGTTATATTCTAATTTATTAATAAAAATTTCATTTATATCAAGAATTGAATAATCAGATGAGTCATATAAAGTCATAAAAGTAGAATTATTATGAAAAACTTTTGATAATTTTTCTTCTGATTTTTTAACTTCAGATAAATCCTTTGAGATGGTAAACAATGCGGATTTACCATTCCAGCTGCCACTAACAATTCTAGTTTCAACCTGAATAACAATATTATCTTTTGTAACTAAAGGAAAATGAATAGATTTATTTTTAAAATTATGAATATCATTAATAACATTCGCAAATGACTCTTTGTAATCCTCAGCATAAACATCTAAAACAGATTTGCCTTCAAGCTCATCGGAAGAATATTTTAATCTTTTAAAAACAGTTTTGTTAGTTTTCAGAATAGTACCATGTAAGTCAATCACAAAAAACATATCATAATTCAAATTGAAGAATGTCTCAAAATTCATTTGATTTTCAAGTTTAGCAAATTCTTCAAATTTTTTATTAGTCACATCTTTTTGAAATCCAAAAACACCATTGATTCTGTTTTCATCATCATAATTACAAAAGAAATCACATTCCATCCAAAGCAAAGTTCCATCAGATCTTCTATGCTCAGTTTCAAATTGAATAAATCCTTTTTCAAATAATGAACGCCACTGGTTTTTTCCATAAACTATATTTTTAAGATAGAAATCTTTAGGAGTAAGACCAAATATTGAATCATAATTTGAGTTATATTGATTAATAAATGAATCATTTGCATATTCCACCTTTAACTCATTAAAAGCTTCATCCAAAAGAGCGTCTTTACTATTTGAAATACTCCAGTCTATAGGTCTTTTACTAAACATAGCAAAAAAGCCATCATTAGTTTTAGTAAATAGCTTTTTAAACAATTCTTTTTTAAATTTGAGTTTGGAATGAAAATCAGAATTTTCATAATTATCAGAAATTGAAATATTTCTAATAACCAAACTAATACCAATAACCTCACCTTCAAACATATCTGGAACAGATTTAATGGAAACCAGATAATCCATTCCATTTTTGATTAAAGTAAATTCAGTTGAGATGTTTTTTTGCGAACTAAAGGAAGAAGAAATCATTCTTATAATAATCTTCTGATGAACAGAACCAAAAGGACTTCCAATATCAAATAAATTTAAATCAGAATTATTAAAAAATTCTTGAAATTTAAGGTTAGCAAAAACA
>CAIWET010000323.1 GCA_903911805.1 uncultured Ignavibacteria bacterium
GTCAAACCTGAAAGGTTTGACGGGGTGGTCTTCTCTCCGAAGATGTTGAAGATTTCGATTTCGTCCATAAGGGCAGGTTTAGAACCTGCCCCTACGTTTATAATAATGTAATCACTTGCAGGATTAGGAGAGATTATTATTGATTCCAAATAATTATCTTCTTTGTTAAAATCAGATTCAACACTAACATATGGATATGGAATAATGTAAATTTTGAAATTAAATTTTTCTAAAGTTATATAAAACTCAGAAAAAATATCATTTTTAATAATTCGGATTTGTCTTTCAGATTCTGCAGCAGAAGTAACATAAACACTTGTATTAGGATCAACTATTCCAATATTACCAGATTGACTGCTACAAATAGTGGCAGTTTTCATTGCAGAACTTAAGCTATTAACCACATAGTTTTGTTTATTCAATTCTGTAACACCTCGCCCACCAACATATTGATAATTATAAATTCCAACCAACGAATTTGAAATTGTTAGCTCACCTTTTCTCCCAATATTCCCATCGCAAAGAGTTGCTGCACCTGCATCAATAATATCTTTATTATCCCAATCTGAGCTTAATATAACATAATTACCATTGATCAATGGCGCTATTCCAAAACTACCAACTTTATCTTTTAATTTTGTACCAACAAATGAATTTGATTTTGAAACTATTCCATTTATTTCAGCATTAGCCTTTGCAAATGTTACTGCACCTCCTTGAGCAATAGAATCATTATTCCATAAAAAACTATTTATTACATAATTTCCACTAGTCAATTCAACAATTCCTCCTTCTCCTATTCTATCATAAGATTTACTTCCAATTAATGAATTTGAAGAAGAAATATTTCCAATTTTACCATACATACCATTTGCCCAAGTAACAGCACCTACATCAATTTTCTTCCCTTCATCCCACTTGGGATTACAGATAATATAATTTCCATTTCTTAATGCAATTACATTTGAACCAACTTGATCATCAGCACTATTTCCTACTGATGAATTTGAACTATTAATAATACCATTAAATCCTGTTTTTCCATTACAAAATGTAACTGCACCTGTATTGATAATTTTTCCATTATTCCAAAGAGGACTTTTTATAACATAATTTCCATTAGAAAGTGCTAAAATACCATTGGATCCAATTTGATCTGATGTATCAGAACCAAAAGCTGAATTCATAGTACTCACTATACCACTTGTTCGCTTATTCCCAAGACACCAAGTAACAGCACCTACATTAGTTAATTTATCATTATCCCAATTAGGACTACTAACAACATAATTTTCGTTAGTTAAATCATAAATTCCTTGCGAACCAACATTGTCGCTTTTATGAGTTCCTATCAGCGAATTATCTGTAGCTACTACTCCAACACTGCCATTATCACCATTACACCAGGTAATTGCTCCTACATCAATTAGAGTATCATTGTCCCAGTTTGGGCTACTAACAACATAATTTCCGTTATCTAAACTGAATACACCTTTTGATCCAACATTATCGTTTTTATGTATTCCAATTAATGAATTAGATGTATCAACTACTCCAACCTTACCAATATCGCCATTACACCAGGTAATTGCTCCTACATCAATTAGAGTATCTTTATCCCAATTTGGACTTATTATAACATAATTTCCATTACTTAGAGTTGCTATTCCTTTTGATCCAACAAGATTAAATGAATCTTTGCCTATTAGTGCATTTGAAGCATCAACCTTTCCTTTAATTCCATTTACACTACTTCCCCAAATTACAGCTCCAGCATCTTTAATTGTACCATTATCCCAAGTTGGACAATTAACAACATAATTATCATTTTTTAATATATAAAGATTAGTTCCCAAACGATCAGAGAAATTTGTGCTCACTAAAGAATTGGTGGAATTTACTCGCCCTACAACTCCCGTAATAGCATTACAAAAAGTTACAGCTCCAGCATCTTTGATAGTATCATTATCCCAATTTGGATTTAGAACAATATAATTTCCATTTTTTAAAATACCTATACTATAAGCACCTAAACGTTCTTCTTTAGAAGAACCAACTAATGAATTAGAAGAATCAACTATTCCATTTAATCCTGTTATGGGATTACATAGTGTAATTGCACCTGCAGATGTTATCGAACCATTATTCCAAAAAAAACTTCTCACAATATAATTTCCGTTTGGTAATTCAACTATTCCACCATTACCAACATCATCGAATTCATGAGAGCCATATAAAGTAGAAATTAATTTATGAGTTTTACCGTCATAGAGATAAACAGCTCCGCATTCAATTATACCATTTATTTTTTCATAAGGTGCTGTGATTACAATATTTCCATTTTTTAATACATGAATATGGTTACCAAAATGATTTCTGTAAAAATAATTAGGATCTTTAAATTCTTCATAAGAAAATAAATAATAATAGTGATATATTTTTTGTCATAAATATTATTTCAAAATATTAATAATTAAATTATTGACATAAATATCA
>CAIWET010000324.1 GCA_903911805.1 uncultured Ignavibacteria bacterium
AATATTGAATTATATCCGATAATTGGATCATATACATAAATATTTAGCCAGTCACAAGCAGCATAGCAATTCATATCATACTGTGGTGGATATGGTTTTAAAAAAATAGCTTTTTCGGGATAATGACAAAAATTATTCTGTGGCGCAGTTATAGTTCCTAATGATTCAATAGTTAAATTTTCAGTAGTATCCCTGCATACTCTATAATGAGATAAACAGCAGTCAGTTGTATCACAAGGTTCTAAAATTAAGCATTCTTTTTGTTCATTATCTATTAAAAAAATCATCTTCCAACAACTAGCATTTACTATTCTCCAAGTATCAAAACAGCCATATTCCCCTATCCTTGGATGAAAATTCATCAAGTTTTCTTTAATTATTTCATTAACAGTAAGTCTATAAGCTTCTTTTTCGGACAAATTATAACAAAAACCAAATGATTCAATTTTTAATATCTGAAGATCTTGATGATTAATTGGTGGACAGCCCTCTCTTGTAACAAAAGTTACTCTTACCGAACAACTAGGGGCAATATAGTATGTACGTATTATTTTAGGACTCCAATTAACATTAGGGCAATCAGGAATGCAAGGCATCTTAATTGTATCTTCTGGATCAAACGCTCGAATACAATTAGCAAATTTTTCAATCACGCAAGCACTGTCATAATTAGTTGAACCATTTTTAAATAAATAAATTCTAAAAATTGAAGGAGTGGTTGCATTAATACAAAAAGAAGTTCCCTTAAGGGGATTTCCAATAATTGGATTAATTTGTGTTTGAAAAAATCCAACTTGCTCAACAGAATAACCAGTATAACATTCTAATCCTTCAGGTATTTTAATATCACCAAAAAGAACTTTGCATCCATTATTTGGACAAGATCTATCTTTATATACATACATATCAACCCAACTATCTCTAGATGCTGGGCAAGGACAACAATTACTTACATCATAATTTCCACTAAACTGGGTACTTCCTTCTGTAAAATCACCATAAGAACCACAGGCAGGTTCATAATTTGCATCGTGTGACAATCTTATCCTATAAGAAATTGTTAACTGGTTATCTTTTCTGCAAAAAGTATATTCAACCGATTTACCTGGTGCTAGATATGGAAAGTATTCTTGCACATATTCATTTAAGTTCTCATCGTAATTGCTAAATTCAACTTTTAGGGAATTGCAATAAGGGTTTTCTACAATAATTTTTATACAGCAGCTATCAGTTTTATATGAAGTAACTTTAATTGAATCGCAGCACCAATTAGATAATTCATTTTCTTCTGAAAATAATTGAGTTGTTACACTAACAACCAAAATGACAATAAAAATTAACTTTTTCATTTTTTCTCCTAAAAAAGGTCTTAAAATTTAATTAAATAAAATTCCAATAACCCTTCCAACGTCAATAGACATTCGGAAGGTACGCAATATTTTTCGTAGGGTTATTGAGGAAAAATCAGCCAAGATCAAAAATCGATAACCCTTTATTTAATTCAAACATACATAAGACATTTCCTATCAATATTGTAAAACTTACCTAATCTAAAGATAAACTTGTTTTTGTTTTTGTTTTTGTTTTTGTTTTTGTTTTTGTTTTTGTTTTTGTTTTTGTTGGAAAAAACAAATTCAATTAACTTATTTTAAACCAATACTAAAATATGTAAAATAAATAACATATGCAATACATATTTTTATTGTTAATTAATTTTTTTATTTTCATTAGTTGATTAAGTGTTATTTTGAAGGTCATTTCGATAAGATTCCTGCGGAATCTACTCAATGACCGTTTTATTCTGTTGGCTTAAGTGATGCGTAGCATCTTATCGAAGCCAACATTAAGATGCCAGACACCTTTTTCAAAACAAGATGGAGCC
>CAIWET010000325.1 GCA_903911805.1 uncultured Ignavibacteria bacterium
AATATATAACTAGTTATATATTTATTTTAACCCTTTGATTTAAAGAACACATTCCACTTCGTCAAACTCAGCGTATTGCCTTGCCCAAGTTAAAAAAGGGGGGTAAAAGAGAATGAAAGATGCCGCACCGAAGTGGGGCATGACAACTCAAATTTTGCTGTACCCGATCCTTCACTTTCTATCAGGATGACGGCTTTAAAAAAAAGACAGACCATAGGGCCTGTCTTCTACACTTTAATTGAAAATGTTTAAAAAAGAAATTAACCTTCAGCTATTTCTTTTTTGAGTTGTTCAATTCTTTCATTTGTTTCTTTGATTGTTGCATTTCTTTCATCAATTCTTTGTTGAATTGCATCAATTTTTTCTTGAATTTCTTTTTTAATTTCTTCTTCTTTGTCGCCAGGACGAACTTCATTGAGTTTGAACTGTTGATATTCTAAAGAGTCTTTATCTCTTGCCATTAATTCATCAATTCTTGGCAATTTTCCTTCAAGATTAAATAAAATATTACGCAATTTATCTACTTTGTCAACTTTTTGTTGTTCTGAATATTCATTACGAATTGAGTCGTATTTTTCAAATCCAGCACGAATATCTGTAAATAGCTCATCTCTTTGTTCTTTTTTGAGTTTTAAGATTTTTACTTCATTCTGAACTGCAATAAGAGTTTCTCTTGTTTGGCGGAAAGGAATAGCATCAGTCATTTCACCAATAATATTAGTGATTTTATTTTTCAATGTATCATAATTTTCTGATGATTCTTTTTCCCAAACGGCTCTCTCTTCATTTTGGCGATTATTGAGAGCATCAAAATTATCTCTGATTGTCTGATATAATTCTTCTCTTTGTTCTTTTTTGAGAGTAACTCCTTTGATTGAACTTTGAACAGCGATTAAACTTTCTCTAGCTTCTTTATAATTTGTAGCAGTTGCAGCAAAATCAATTGCACCTGTTACGTTGGTTTTAAGCATAGTATAATTTTCATCGCATTCTTTGTCATAACTTCCTCTGTCTGATTCCTGACGGTTGTTTATGTCTTCAAATGCTGCTCTAATTGTAGTGAATAGTTCATCTCTATTGTCGCGGGTTAATTTGATATCTTTAATTTTGCCTTGTAAAGCAATAAGTGCTTCTCTAGCTTGTTTGTAGCTTGGTGATGTTTTAGAAAATTCGATAGCAGTTTCTACTTCATTTTTAATATTTGCATAATTTTCAGTAGATTCTTTATTGAATTCTTCTCTTTCAGCAGATTGTCTTGTATTCAAATCTTCAAATGCTGCTTGAATTCTAGCATACTGTTCGTCACGTTGGTCTTTTTTAAGTTTTAATCCTTTAAAATTACCCTGAACTTCAATTAATGCTTCGCGTGATGATTTAAATTCAGTTGAGCCAGCAATTTTGGATAAAACAGAATCTAATTTGTTTTTAATATTATGATAATTTTCAATACATTCCATTTCATAGCTTTCACGCTCTGAATTTTGGCGAAGATTAAGATCTTCAAAGAATTTATTGAAGGATAGAATGATTTCTTCGCGATGTTCTCTTTTTAAACTTAATCCTTTGATTTCATTTTGGATAGCAATGAGGCTTTCGCGAGCTGATTTGAAATCAGTTGTAGTTTTTACTAACTCGTCAGCGGGTTCTAATTTGGATTTAACTAAAGTATAATTTTCTTCCCAAACCGATTCCATTTTCTTCTGTTCGTCAGAATATCTTGATTTGATATCTTTTATTAAAGTATCGAGTTGAGCTGTGAACTCTTCTTGTTGTGTTTTATCTTTAATAAAATTGAAATTTTTGATTTTAAATTCTTTAACCTTGGTTTCAGCTGCTCTCCATTGGGTAGCGTTAGTAACCAGACCGGTTAATTTTTCAATATCAGATTTAAAATCATTAACAACATTATCTTGTGAGTAAGATTCAAAATTTGCAAACTGGAAATTATATTTTTGTTCCGGTAAATAAATAGGGCTTTTAGCCATTGTATTTACTGTAATGGAACATTGTTTGCAAAGTAGAATTACGTCGTCGTGCAAATCAATGGATTCGTTGAGTGGGTGGAATGAACAATCTGCTTCTTGAATTGTAGTTTCGTGCTTTTTGCCGCATTTGGCACACATAGCTTTTTGTCTTGACCAAACTTGTTCTTTTAGTTGTGATGTAAGTTCCAAAATAATCCTCATAACTGTTATAGTTAAACATAGTACAAAAAATGCAAATTAAAAATTATATATTGAATAAAAAAGAAATATTTTTTAAAGTATTTAAGTTGATTAATTTATAAAGAATAAAATCAGAGTTTTATTTGGCAATATTGATAATTTAGATGTAAGATTTCCATACTTTCTACATTTTTTCTTGCTTAGTATTCTAAACTTTCATAATTTTGTATTCGAATGTAAAACGTTTTTAGTCGAAAGTACAAAATGAGCAAATTAACTGACTTGGAAATCAAGGAATCTATCATAGAAGCAGCAAGCAAACTCTTTGCCCAATATGGTTATAACAAAACCACAATGGAAGATATTGCTAAAGCAGTCCACAAAGGAAAATCTACTCTATATTATTATTACAAATCTAAAGAAGATGTGATTTTAGATATATTCAATAAAGAAGCTATATCAATTTCTCAGAAAATTGAATCTTCAATTAAGAACAATGTTTCGGCTTATGAACGCTTTTATACATACTTTCAAGTGATTTCAACTGAAGGACAAAAGGTTGCGAATTTATATAATATGTGCAGATTAGAACTTAAAGAAAATTACATCATCCAAAGCAAGTTCAAGGAAATTTATGATGACAAGCATATTTGCATGCTTAGAGAAATATTAACTTATGGTGTTCAAAGGCGTGAATTTTTGTCTATTTCATTAGAAGAAGTTGACTCTGTTGCAATGCTGATTGACAAAATAGTACTTAATTTGGTGATACTTGAATTAATTGAAAAGCAAAACACTGATTGGCAAAAGTCTCTTTTAATGCTAGGAAATCTTTTAAATAGAGGATTGAGATAGTATTTTTTTAAACTTATATCGACTAAAATACGTATATCGTATTGAAAACTAATATAGATTAAAATATTAAATGCATAAATGGATTATAAAATGAAAAATTTTAAATTGAAAAGCTCTTTAGTTCTTTTTGCTTGCCTGGTACTTTTGGCAAGTTGTGGTAAAATTAAAGAGAAAAATGTTGACGAAAATCAAAAAGTCCTTAAAGTGATTTTAGGACAAGCCAAAATCGAAGAAGCTAATGCCGACAGCTATTATATCGGAACTGTTGAAGCATCTCAAACTGTGCCAGTAAGTTTTTCTGTACCAGGTGCTGTTGAACAAGTTTTTGTTGAAGAAGGTCAATTAGTAAACAAAGGTCAAAAAATAGCTGAATTGGTAAGCTCATCTTTCAAAAATTCGCTTCAAATGGCTCAATCACAAGAAAAGCAAGCAAAAGATGCTTACGATAGGCTTACTAAAGTTTATAAAGAAGGAAGTCTTCCTGAAATTAAATATGTTGAAATTGAGAGTAAGCTCCAACAAGCTGTTTCTTCTGCTCAAATTGCACAAAAAAATGTAAATGATTGTATCATCAAAGCACCAATTAGTGGCATTGTTGGTAGAAAAGATATTGAGCCAGGAACTAATGTAATGCCTAGCAATCCAATTCTTTCAATTTATAAAATTGATGATGTATTAATAAAAGTTGCAATACCTGAGAATGAAATTTCAAGCGTTAAAAAAGGTAATAAAGCTTCAATTAAAATTGCAGCTTTGGATAACTCAGAATTTAACGGAACAATAAATGAAATCAGTATGGTTGCAAATGCGGTTTCGCATACTTACGATGCAAAAATTCTTATTAGAAATAATGGCTTCAAAATCAAACCTGGAATGGTTTGCAATGTAAATCTGAATAATCGAACAAGTAAAAATGTTCTATCTGTTCCAAATAGTGCAATTATCAGCGAAGTTGATAAAAAATATGTTTACGTTTTAAATGCTGATGGCAAAACTGTAAGCAAAAAAACAGTTGAGATTGGCAATTACACTGGCAATAATATTATTATTCGCAATGGAATTACAACAGAAGATAAAATTGTGGTGGTAGGTCAGCAATTAGTTTATGAAAATGCTAATGTTACAGTAATTAAATAATCAGGATAAATAAAAAAATGAAAAAATTTAATCTGATAGAAGCCGCAATGAAATATAAACAAATTGGCTTTACAATTGTTTTAATTTTAATGATTTATGGCGTTGTAGCTTTAATAAAAATGCCAAGGCAAGAATTCCCTGAGTTCAATGTTCCTGTTGGAGTTGTAGTCGCTGTTTTACCGGGGGCAACTTCCGCTCAAGTTGAGAATCAATTAACCAGACCAATCGAAAATTATTTGTTTAGCTATCCTGAAATTAATAAATCTAAAACATATTCCCAATCTAAAGATGGCGTTGTCTTCATTTTTATTGAAGTAAACGAAGGAATTAAAAACACTAGAGTCTTTTGGAATAAATTGAAGCACGGACTAAATGACCTAAAAGGAAGTTTATCACCCGATTTGATGGGACCCTGGGTAAATGATGATTTTGGGAATACTTCCGCAACGCTGATTTCTTTTGAATCCAATACAAAAAGTTATAAAGAATTAGATTATCAGGCAAAAGAACTTGAAAATCAATTACGTAAAATTGAATCAGTTTCTCGAATTAGCCGATTAGGAATGCAGAATGACGAGATAAAAATCTCTTTACAAAATGAAAAGCTAACATATAATAACATTAAACCTTTAGTAATTATTAATATGTTGAAATCCGAAGGTAAAGTCAATTATGCTGGCGATATCAATGCCAACCAAATTGATGTACCAATTCATTTTTCGTCAAAATATAAAACACTTGAAGATATTAGTCAGCAAATTGTTTATTCCGATGCAAGTGGTAATGTAATTCGATTGAAAGATATTTCAACAATTGAAAGAGTACAAAAAGAACCAACTTCATTTATTACAAATAATGGTACGAAAACAGTATTGATTTCCTTAGAAATGCTCACAGGATATAACATTGTGGAATTTGGCGATGAAGTAAATAAAATTATCGACAAACAAAAGAAAAACATACCGAATGATATAAAAGTAAGCTTAATTGTTGACCAACCTGGAACAGTTGAGCACGCAGTTTTAAGCTTTTTAAAAGAATTTGGAATTTCAATTCTTGCAGTAATTTTGATAACAGTTTTATTGCTTCCTCTAAGGGTTTCTGCAATTGCAGGAGCAACAATTCCGATTACAATTTTAATCACTTTGGGTATAATCTATATCTTTGGGATACAATTGCACACAGTTTCATTGGCATCATTGATAATTGTGCTGGGAATTGTAGTTGATGATTCGGTTGTTATTATAGATAATTATATTGAAAAACTTGATTCTGGAAGAACACGTTGGCAAGCTGCAAAAGAAAGCGCAACTGAGCTATTTATGCCAGTTTTCACCGCAACTTTTACAATTTTGTTCGCATTTTTCCCTTTATATATTTTTATGACAGGACCAGGAAAAGATTTTATCGAAGCATTGCCATTAACAATTGCAACAGCATTATTAACATCGCTTTTGGTCGCCTATTTTATCGTTCCTTACATTTGCTATTTCTTTATTAAAAAAGGATTGGCAAAAGAAGAGCATAAAAAACATAAAAAAACAATCCTCGATTATATGCAAAGCGCTTATGATTATACAATACATATTATATTTAAAGTACCAAAACTTGCATTGATTGTTGCTTTGGCTTTAACTGTTGTAAGCGTTTTAATTGGATTAAACCTTAATCAGGAGTTATTCCCAAAACTCGATAAAAATCAATTTGCTGTTGAAATCCACGTAGCTGATGGCTCTACATTAGACGAGACGGAAAAAGTAGTGAAAGATCTGGAAAAAAGATTATTGGAGGACAAAAGAGTAGTTTCTGTAACTTCATTTATTGGTTCAGGTTCACCTCGTTTCCATTCAATTTATGCTCCGCATATGCCAGCAAAAAATTACGCTCAAATGATTGTAAATACATCATCTACTGACGTTACAACAATTTTACTTGATGAATATGCAACCAAATTTTTGAATTATTATCCTAATGCGATGGTAAGATTCAAACAACTCGATTTCCAATTTTCTAAAGCTCCTGTGGAAATAAGAATTAGTGGTGACAGCATTCCACAAATCAAAAAAGTTGCTACTGAAGTAGCGGAAATTTTAAGAAAAAACAAAGGCGTTAGCTGGGTTGCTTCTAATTGGGAAAGCGAAAGACAAACTATAAGCTATGACATTAACCGAACAGAAGCAAATAGATTAGGATTTTCTCAAACAGATATTTCAGCTTATCTTGCAGTTGGGCAAAAAGGTTTTCCAGTAACAACTCTATGGGAAGATGAATATCCAATTGATGTAGTTCTTACAAGGGAAAAACAATCAAAAAATGCTGATTTCAATTTCAATGATATGTATATTTCTTCAATTTTTACTCCAACAGTAATTCCTTTCAGACAAATTGCAACTGCAAAACCTGAATGGACTGAAGGAACAATTGTTCGCAGAAATGGAGTAAGAACTCTTACGTTGGAAGTAGATGTAAGAAGAGATGCATTAGCTGCAAGCGTGATGAAAGAAGAAGGAGATAAAATCAAATCATTGTCATTACCAGAAGGCATCACCATTGATTTTGGTGGCGAAATTGAGCAACAAGGCTTATATTATATGGTGTTTGCAAAAGCTATTGGACTTGGTATTATTTGTATTTTCTTGATTATCTTGATGCAATTTAAAACAGCAAAAGCTACTATACTAATTATGATTACTATTCCATTGAGCATTTTTGGAGCTGTTTTGGGATTGATAATAACTGGTTATCCATTTGGATTTACATCATTTATTGGACTTATGAGTTTATGTGGTGTAGTTGTCCGAAATGGAATAATTCTGGTGGATTATGCAAATAAAATCAGAGAAGAACAAAACCTATCAGTTTTAGATGCTGCAATTTCAGCAGGAAAACGCAGAATGCGACCAATCTTTTTAACATCTGCCGCTGCAGCAGTAGGAGTAATTCCAATGATAATTTATAAATCATTACTTTGGGCACCATTAGCAACAGTACTTTGCTTTGGATTGATGTTTTCGATGCTACTTACTTTATATGTGTTGCCTGTAATTTATTATTATTTCTATAGAGCAGATGACAAACGCTTACATTTATCAGAAGAAAATCTTGAGGTGGAAAATGCTTAATTATAAATTAATATCTAAAATTTTAATCTTAATTTGTGCTTTGCAATTTTCGAATTTAGAAGCTCAAACAAATTTATCATTAGAAAAATGCAAAGAATTAGCAATTAAGAATAACACTAAATTAAAAAATGCTGATTTAGAAATCGAAATTTCAAATAATATAAAAGAATCTGCATTTACGAAGTATTTCCCATCAATTGAAGGAACTGGTTTGGTAATGCAATCTGCTAAAGATTTATTCGAAATGACAATCAAAGGCGGGAATCTACCAGTTTATGATGGCAATCCAATGAATATTTTAACTGCAAAAACTTTTGCCTATATGCCAACAACAACTATCTCAATGCTTGATTATCTTTATATGGGAGGATTCAACTTCTCACAACCGATTTACGCAGGTGGAAGAATCGTAAACGGCAATAGACTCGCTGAATTAGGAATTGATGCCAGTAAAGATAAAAAGAACATTGTAAAAACAGAATTGCACCAAAAATCGGAAGATCAATATTGGCAAATTTATTCGCTTTACGAAAAAGTAAAAACAATGGATTCTTATACAAAATTACTCGATAATTTGCATAAAGATGCCAGCATTGCTCAATCTGCAGGATTAATCACCAAAAATGATGTTTTGAAAATCGGAATAAAGCAAAACGAGATCAAAATCAGTCGATTGAAAATTACTAATAATATCGAATTAGCATTAATGGGATATTGCCAATTTTTAGGAATTCCTTATCAAAAAGATATGATTCTGAGCGATTCTTTATCTCAAGATTCATCACCAGAAAAATATTATATCAACCACAATGAAGCACTAAAAAATAGAACCGAATATAAACTATTGCAAAAAAGCATTAAAGCTGAAGAAATTCAGACCGACATCAAACGTGGCGAATATCTCCCTGAAATTGGGATTGGAGCATCAGCCGTTTATGTTGATGTAATGGATAATTCCAAAACCAACATCATAGCATTTGGTAAATTAACAATACCGATTACTGGCTGGTGGGATGCTAATTATAGTATGCAAGAAAGACAACTTAAAGAGCAAATTGCAAATAATAATGCAAAAGAAAATTCAGAGTTGATGCTAGTCCAAATGCAAAAAGCCTGGAATGAACTCAATGAAACTTACAAACAAATTGAATTATCCGAACTTAGCATAAAGCAGGCTCAAGAAAATCTAAAGGAATACAATGACAACTATACAAATGGTATAATCAATATTTCCGATTTGCTTCAGGCACAATCATTGTTGCAGGATTCAAAAGACAATTTACTCGAGATAAAAACAAATTATCGAAAGAAAATTGTTAATTATTTGACTGTTACTGGGAGATAATAAGAGCACGTCAAACCCCACCCTAAATCCCTCTCCGAAGGATAGGGACTTTAAGAAAAAGACGCCCTACCCTAAATCCCTCCCCTTGAAGGGAGGGACTTGAAGAAAATGAAATGATATTTGTAGAGACAGGTCTTAGACCTGTCTTTTTTCAATTCCGTCATCCTGAACGAAGTGAAGGATCGCGTTTAACATTTTCGTGATGTCATTCCGAGCATAGCGAGGAATCCATCTTTTTCCTAATTCCCCCTCTATCAAGACTAATCATGTAGTATAAATATCAGAGAGCTGGCTTTTAGCTAAGAGCCAGCCTTGTTTTAAGAAGAATAATTTTGTAATTCCTTGCCACATAGATTTCA
>CAIWET010000326.1 GCA_903911805.1 uncultured Ignavibacteria bacterium
ATTTGAATTTATAATAAAAATCTCTAAATAGTTACATAAAAACTAATTATTTAGAGATTTTTTCCATAATATAGATGTGTGAAAACTTTTCCGTCTATTTCACCAACATTTGGGCAGATTCCCCATCTTTGAAATCCATATTTTTGTAGTAATCTTATGCTTGGTCTATTTGTATGAAATAAAATAGCAATAACTGCCTTATATTTTAATTTTTTTACAACTTCTAGCATTCCTTCTAATAATTTTGAACCTAATCCCTGTCCTTGGTAATCTTCATCAACAAAATAACTGACTTCTACTGTTCTATCAAAGGCACTTCTTCCAGTTCTGTAAGGGCTAATTGTTATATAGCCAACAGTTTTTTCATTTACTTCAGTTACGATAATTGGGTATCTTTCATTATGTTCGTCAAACCAAACTAATCTTTCTGCTGTGGTAAATGTCTCAGTGAAACCAGTTGAGGTTCTTGTTAATATTGCTTGATTGAAAATATTAGTTAATTCTTCTAAATCTTGAAACTCTGCTCTTCTTAAAATTACTTCCATATCAACCAAATTTATTAATAATATTCAAAATTAATAAATTTATAATTAATAAAGCTTATAAATTTTGCTTTGAGTATTTATTTGTAAATAAACTAATATATTTTTCTAATAATTCAACATTTTGAAGTCCATCTACCCAATTTGAAGGGATATTACTATATCCATAAATTATACCAGCCAATCCACCAGTTACCGCTCCTGATGTATCTGTATCTTCGCCATTATTAATTGATTTTAAAACTGTTGATTCAAAAGTATTTTCAGAAAGGATACAACTGAAAGCAGTATCAAGGGTATTGACAACATATCCATCTGATACTAAATTATCGAATTTAATTGGAAATTGATAACCATTTTGTATATATGGAAAATGATTAAATTCTTTAACTAAAATATCATAATTATTTTCTGATTCTTCTTTAAAAAAGGCATTTATGAATTCAGAATTATTTGATTCGATTTTATTAATGTACTCAGATCTAGTAATATTAAAGGCAGCAACTTTATCAACACCATTCAATATTTTCAATGCAAATTCCAAATAGAAATAACAGGCTAATACAGATCTAATATGAGCGTGTGTAATTGAAGATACATCTCTAATAATTTCAATTCTTTTAATCTCAGAAAAATCCTTAATATAGAATAATAGAGGCAAAATTCTCATTAAAGAGCCATTGCCATTGCTAGTAACTGACTTTTCACCACTTTTAAAGGGGTCTTTATTTCGTTTATATCTAGATAACGCGCTTCTTGTGGTATTCCCAACATCAAAAGCGTGATTGAATGGGGTAAATTGACTATCAAATCTCCACTTTACGAAATTATCAGCTAGTATATGAAGATTGTATTCGCCATTGAGCATATCAATTAGACATAATGTCATCGATGAATCGTCTGACCAAGTTCCTGGTGGTTGATTGTAAGTTCCATAACCTGTCATTTCTGATATTGGATTATTTTTTAAATAAGCTTTTGAATGAAATTCAACAGGCACACCTAAAGCATCGCCAATAATAACTCCATAAATTGATCCTAATATTTTATCTTTTAAATTTATCATTATGATATTTTTTTATAATTTCTAAAACTATAGTTAAAATTTTGGGTAAAAATCTCCAAATATTTTTCTCTATTGTCATTATCTGTGATCCAGTTAAAATGGAATTCTGTTAAATTTGAGACTTCAATAGGTAATGTTTCGATGTTTAAAGTGTTTTCAAACTGATGCATATCAAGTGTGACTTGTTTAATTTTTCTTAGTTCTAAAGCGGTTATCAAATCATTAAGATTCTTTACATTGATTTTGGTATAGGAGATTGCTCCACCCATTAGCTTTTGTTTTAGTTCGATTATCATATTAACACCTAATTTTAATAATTACAAAAAATAATTATTCAAAATTAGGCGTTAATGCGACGGATTGTGACGCGATAAATAAAATTCAAAAAATATTTAAATTTTTATTTATTTATTTTCGTTTTGAACAAATTCTAAAATCTCTTTATGAGAACCGGATAATCTTGCTCCTAGCTGAGATACAATTTTAGATGAAGCATAAGAACCAAGATGCCCAGCTAATTTTGGTGAATGCATATATAATATTCCAAATAAGAAGCCACCGGCAAACATATCACCTGCACCAGTTGTGTCTATTGCTTCAACAGGATATGCAGGAATATCGTATCTTTGTTCGTTCCATAATATAGTTGAACCTTCAGCTCCGTTAGTAATGGCAAAGTTTTTATTCAAATCTTGAAGTGCTGAAATAGCATCTTCAAAATTAATAGTTTTTGTATAATTCATCCCCTCGGAAGCATTACAGAATAAAAGGTCAGCCTGGTCAACTGCTTTTTTCAAATCATCGTAAAAAATGCTGATAATAAAATTATCGGAAAAAGAAATTGCAATTTTGGTATCGTGTTTTTTTGCTAATTCGATCGCTTTAAAGATTGAGTTTTTTGTATGTTCTTGAGAGAAATAATATCCTTCGATATATAGCCATTTTGCTCTAGCAATCAAGTCTTCATTCAAGTGCTCAGGAGCGAATAGGGAAGTTGCTCCTAAATAGGTTAACATTGTTCTTTGAGCATCAGGTGTAATTAGAATTAAACAAGTTCCAGTTGGTAAATTATTATCAATTGGTGCACATAATTCTATACCTAATTCTTTGAATTCTGAAGAATAAAATGTACCAAATTCATCATTTCCTAAAATTGTTTTGTGTGCAGCTTTACCACCAAAACCAGCAAAAGCGATAATTGAGTTTGCTGCAGAACCGCCAGAACACAAATTATGTGATTTATCCGTAAATAAATTTAATAAATTTTTTTGGTGATCAACATCAATAAGCGCCATTTCACCTGATTTAAAACCAGTTTTTTCTAAATCTTCAAATCCTACTTGATATTGAATATCAACTAATCCATTGCCTAAACTGCAAATATCTAAATCTTTAACCATTAATTCTCCATTTTACATAATTTATATATA
>CAIWET010000327.1 GCA_903911805.1 uncultured Ignavibacteria bacterium
TTATGACAAACTTAAAAAAATACTCTAAAGTCTTAAAATTGACATTTTTATTGTTAATTTGCTCTGGAATTTCTTATTCTCAAAGTTGGACTGAAGTAAAAGGCGTTAATAGTTATGTTAACAAAATAATTTTTCTAAATAACAATCAAAGCAATATGCTCGTATGTTCTGATGGGGTTCCAACTGATTTCAGACAAGCACACATTGACTTCCCAAATTTTGGATTTGGTAATACTGGTTATCAGATTTCAACTAATGGTGGAACTTCTTTTGGCGAAAAAATATTGAATGGCTTTTCTGTATATGATGTAATGCCATTAAGCAAAATGCCAAATACTTGGATTGCTTCAGTTAGAAAAAGCAGTAGAGGAGCAATTATTGCCTCAACTGACGCTGGAGTTAATTGGCTAACCGATTTAAAGGGTTGTGACGAATCTTGGCAGATAGTTTCTCTATTTGAAGATACAAAGAATTCAGCAGTTTATGGAACAGCTGTAAATACTAGTGAAGGATTAAGATTTACTAAAGATAATTTTACTACTTGCGATTTTATCAAAAATTTAGATGTTTCCACAAGAAGTATAGCTGTTTCATCAGATGGAAAAACTATGTTTGTTGGTTGCGATGATTCATATAATAATGGTGTAATGCGTAGTTACGACAATGGTAAAACCTGGATAAAAGATTCATCAGGATTAGCAAAATTACGTGTTTTATGTGTTTATCCATCAAAATATGACCCAGCAGTAGTTTTTGCTGGCGCTGATTCACTTGATTCATATAGAGAATCAATTGGCAAAGGTATTTATCAGAGCTTAGATACTGGAAAGACTTGGAAAAAAGTTGGAGCTGATGGAGCAAGAATTTTCCAAATTTCCGAGCATCCAATAAATCCAAAATATTTAGCAGCTGCTGGAGATTCAACTGGCGTTTGGATTAGTGGAAGTTATGGATGGGAATGGGAAAATTACAGTACTGGACTTCCAATTCCAGCAACTCCAATCAGGAATGTTGCAGTTTCTCCAGAACCAGCAAATGCAAGCGGTATAATCGTATTTGCAGGGACTTATGGAGCAGGTATGTATAAATCATCAAGATTGATTACATCAGTTGAAAATCAAAATATGGGCGAAATATCTATATATCCAAATCCAGCAAATGATTTTATTCAAATTAGTATTTCAAATGAAAAATCAAATTTGAATATTCAAAATGAAATTCAACTTTTAAATCAATTAGGTGAAATAATTAAACCAAATATTTCATCAAATGAAAAAAGTATTAGAATTGATATTTCAAATCTTGCATCTGGAGTTTACTTTATTAAAATCGGGGATAAAATCCAAAAAATAGTAAAAATATAAATTTTGAAGATTTTAAAATTACAGATATGAAGTGAATTTCTTAATATTTTAAAGATATAGAGATTCACTTCATTGTCTCAATAATCAATTTTTGATGCGATAAGATTTAAATGAGAATAAAAGCTGAAAATGTTATAATGTTAAAAGATATATTTCTTAAACACTTTAATGATTCCAAATTATATTTGTTTGGTTCCAGAACAGATGACTCAAAAAAGGGTGGCGATATAGATTTACTTATTTTATCTCAAGAAAAATACTCTATCAAAGAAATATCTTCATTTCGATATGAATTATTGAAATTATTTGGTGATAGAAAAATTGATATTTTGAATTATAGATTTTCTGATAATTCCTTGTTTTTGTTTTCAATTATTGATGGTGTAATTGAATTATGAATAATGTAAGAATCGCTAAATATTAGATTTATTAAATGAAAATTTAAACAGAATTTGATTTCTAAATATCAAATTTATAACTTATATTGTTAATTCTCGTATTAAATACTAAGTATTTATTAAGGAGAAAAAAATGAAAAAAATTATTCTGTTTTTTGTAAGCATCGCTTTACTTGCCTCTTGTTCTAATGTAAAAACATTTAAAACTGTTGATTTTAAGGAAAAGAAGTTTTATTTTGATTATAAAGAGTCTGGTAATATCGGAAATGTTAAAATTGACCTAAATGCTAATAGCCACGGAAAGAAAAGTGAAACTGGTGGATTAATTTCTGAAGCAATTGGAGTTGTTGGTGATATTGCAAAAGAAATTGGAACAGAGCTTTCCTCAGCTTATATGGAAAAAAAACTGATGACATCATATCAACAAGTAGATTTTAAAAAGATTCTTACTGGTGATTCAAAAAATACTCTAACTAAATACTGCAAGATCAGAGAATCAAACGATATTAATGACAATTATGATTTTATAAATACAATCACTCTTGAAAGAAATGAAATACTTGTAAGTAATGATGGCGTGTATCTATTGATTACTGTAAATTCCAATATATTCAATAGAAATACATCTCAAATGGTTTGGCAGGAAAAGTTAGCAAGATCGGTGAGATTAAATCTTGATAATTCTTCTTCTAAAAATAATTTCTTTGGTTTTAAGCACATCTATGATTTGGCAACAATTAGTGAAGAAAAACTTACCAAAGCAATGGGTAATGCTACCAAAGCAATTGCAGTGGAGCTTTCTAATATTTTAACACAAGATATTCAAAATAATAATTAGTTCTAAATTGAATAAGAAAAATCCCCAAATTCTTTCGAATATGGGGATTTTTTTTGAGTAAATCTAGACTTTATTTATTACCATCTTAAATTTAAATTTCTTGCTGCCAATGCATCATCTAATCTCTTATAAGGAGTATTATATGGAGCATTATTTAAGAAAGCAGGATCATTTGTTCCCTCTTGATCAATTTTTAAGAGAGTATTTGCAAAATCATCTAAACTTTCAAAAGACTCTGTTTCAGTTGGTTCGATTAACATTGCTTCGTGTACAATCAATGGGAAATAAATTGTTGGGGCGTGGTAGCCATAATCCAATAATCTCTTTGCCATATCTTTTGTAGAGAAACCTTTTTCTTTTTGGAAATCGCCACTTAAAACAAATTCGTGCATACAGAATTCATCATAAGGTAATTTGAAAACATTTTTCAATTTTGCCATAATGTAATTTGCATTCATAATAGCATTTTCTGAAACGGCTCTTATGCCATCAGCTCCGAGCATTCTAATATATGTATATGCTCTAACTAAAACTCCAAAGTTACCAAATGCAGAATGAACTTTGCCAATTGACTTAGGCAAATTATAATCCATTTTGTAAGTATCTTCATTTTTAACAACCTGAGGAGTTGGTAAAAATGGAATTAATTTTTCGCTAACGCAAATTGGACCAGCACCAGGACCACCGCCACCGTGTGGAGTAGAAAATGTTTTATGTAAATTTATATGAACACAATCAAATTTCATATCACCAGGGCGAACAATGCCAAGAAGTGCATTAAGATTAGCACCATCCATATACATTAAACCGCCACAACCGTGAATTAATTTTTCGATTTCAACGATTTCATATTCAAATAAACCAAGAGTATTAGGATTAGTTAACATAAATCCAGCAACTTCATCATTACATTTTGAAGCTAAATCGGCAATATCAATTCTTCCTTTATCATTAGATTTGATACTAACGATGTCAAAGCCAGCAATAGCTGCAGACGCAGGGTTTGTACCATGAGCTGAATCAGGAATTAATATTTTCTTTCTTTTTGCATCGCCTCTATCTTCGTGGTATGCTTTGAATGTTAAGATGCCAGTAAATTCTCCGTGTGAACCAGCAGCTGGCTGAAGAGAGCAACCATCTAATCCAGTAATTTCTTTTAAAGCTTCTGCTAATTCATACATTAATTGCAAAGCACCCTGAGTGTGTTTATCGTGAGAATAAGGATGTAATTTTGCAAAACCTGGTAAAGAAGCAGTTAATTCATTAACTTTTGGATTATATTTCATTGTACAAGAACCCAATGGATATAAGCCATCTTCGATGCAATAGTTAAGTTTTGATAATTTTACATAATGTCTTGCAACTTCATTTTCGCTGACTTCAGGTAGATTCAAATCTGATTTTCTAAAGAATTTTTCAGTTAAATCTGCTTTGATGTCTCTGGCAGGAACGTCTAAAGTAGGGATAGAGAATCCTTTTCTTCCTGCAATCGATTTTTCAATAATTAATTTTTCCATATCAAATACGTATTTATTTTTTATAATGTTAGTGTTTTCATTGCTTCTTGAGCGGCATCCTGCTCAGCAAGTTTTTTGCTTTTGCCAATGCCAGTACCAATCAATTCTTCATTTACATATACTCCAACTCTAAAAGTTTTTTCGTGAGGTGGACCATTTTCTTCCAAAACTTTGTAAGTAGGAGAAGATTTACCATCAGCCTGCACATTTTCTAATAACAAACTTTTGAAGTTATTATTAACAGTATTTTCTCTGTTTTGAACGATTGGTAATAATTTATTAATAATAAAATTTTTCGCGTTTTCATATCCGCTGTCTAAAAAGATAGCGGCAATAATTGCTTCCATTGCATCAGCTATTATGGAATCACTTCCATTATTCACTGTTTTTAAAGCAGCGTGGCTTAACAATAGGAAAGTTTCAATTTCAAAATATTTAGCGGCATTTGCTAAAGCATTTTTATTTACATAAAGTGAACGCAAACGCGTCAATTCACCTTCATTAATGTCAGGAAAATTAGAAAATAAAAAATTTGCAGTAACCATGCCGAGTATAGAATCTCCAAGGAATTCCAACCTTTCGTTAGATTGGAGTTTTACATCTTTTTTGATGCAATGCATATAAGAGCGGTGAGTAACCGCCTGAGTGAAAATTGAAAGATTATTGATCTTACAACCAATAATTTTTTCAAGACTAAGTTTTTGTTCAATAGTTAGAAACCCAACATCTTGAATTTCTTCAGTAATGTTGGGTTCTAAATTTCTAACAAAGAATTTGTTCAATATGTTTTTAAAGTTGCTCAAATCTAATTTCTTATTCAGAGAAAGCTTTAAAACATAATGTAGCATTATGTCCACCAAAGCCGAAAGTATTACTTAAAGCAGCTCTGATTTCTCTTTTAACTGGTGCATTTGGAGCATAATTTAAATTACAATCCGGATCTGGATTATTGTAATTAATTGTTGGAGGTACAATCTGATGTTTGATAGCCAACGCAGTAGTTATTGCTTCAATAGCTCCTGCAGCTCCTAATAAATGTCCTGTCATTGATTTTGTGGAGCTTACGTGCATTTTATCTGCAAGGTCTCCAAATACAGTTCTGATAGCTGCTGATTCATTTTTATCATTAAAATGTGTAGAAGTACCGTGAGCATTGATATAATCAATATCTGATAATTCTAATCCTGCATCCTGCACAGCTAATTTCATAGAACGAACAGCTCCTTCGCCGCCTTCAGCTGGTTGAGTAATATGATAAGCATCATCAGTTAATCCAATGCCAACCATTTCAGCATATATTTTAGCGCCACGATTTTGAGCGTGTTCTAAAGTTTCTAATACCATAACACCGCCACCTTCACCTAATACAAAACCATTTCTGGTTGCATCAAATGGACGACTTGCTGTCTGGTAATTATCGTTATCTCTCGATAAAGCTTTAAGAGCACCAAATCCACCAATTCCCATTACTGTAACAGCTGCTTCAGAGCCACCACAAAGCATTACATCAGCCATACCTCTTTGCATCAACATAAAAGCATCAGCAATAGCGTGGGATGAAGTAGCACAAGCGGAAACTGTTGCATAGTTTGGTCCTTTAAGACCGAAACGAATTGCAATATGTCCTGCAGCTATATCTAAAATCATCATAGGAACGAAGAATGGTGAAATTCTATCTGGTTTTCCTCTTTCGTAGTATTCTTTTGTTTGAGTCTCAAATGTAGACATACCACCAATACCGGAACCAAATACAACTCCAACTCTTTCTTTGTTTGTTTGTTCAAAATCAATTCCACAATCATCAACAGCCATTTGAGCAGCACCCAAAGCATATTGAGTAAATAAATCTACTCTTTGAACTTCTTTTCTATTTAGATATTTAGTTGCATCAAAGTCTTTAACTTCGCAAGCAAACTTAGTATCAAAATAAGTTGCGTCAAATCTAGTTATTAAATTGGAACCGCTTTTGCTTTCCATCATAGCTTGCCAAGTATCTTCTGCTGTATTTCCAATAGGTGTAACAGCACCAACACCAGTTATTACTATTCTGGGTATATTTCTTAATGACATAAATTCTCGATTATTTTGTTAAATATTAATTAACGCCTTTTTCTGTTAAGAATTTAACTACATCACCTACTGTGCCGATTTTTTCAGCATCATTGTCTTCAATAGTAATATCAAATTCTTTTTCGAAATCCATAATCAGCTCTACTGTGTCCAATGAATCAGCGCCTAAATCTTTTGTAAAGTTTGCTGTTTCAGTTACCTGTGATTCTTCAACACCAAGTTTTTTAACGATGATGTCTGTTACTCTTTGCTTTAAATCTGCCATTTTAAACTCCTAAGTTTAATAAAATTAAAAAAAATATTAAAAAATTAATTACATGTATAATCCGCCATCCACGTGGATGACTTGTCCTGTGATATAACTTGACTCTTCTCCAGCTAGGAAAATAGCAACGTTAGCGATATCGTCAGGAGTTGCTCCTCTTTTTAGAGGAATATTATTTAAAAAGAAATTTTTCTGTTCTTCAGTTAATTGATGAGTCATAGCTGTGATAACAAATCCTGGAGCAATCAAATTAACAAGAATATTTCTTGAAGCTAATTCTTTTGCTGCTGATTTTGTTAATCCAATCATTCCAGCTTTGGAAGAGGAATAATTTGTTTGACCGGCATTACCGATTGTACCAACTATTGATCCAATATTGATAATTCTACCGCTTCTCTGTCCCATCATTTGTCTTGTAACTGCTTTTATGCAAAGGAAAGAACCTTTGAGGTTTGTATTAATAACAGAATCGAATTCAGCTTCGCTCATTCTCATTAAGAGATTATCACGAGTGATTCCGGCATTATTAATTAAAACATCAATTCTACCTGCATCTTTAATGACGTATTCCATTGCAGCTGTAACAGAGTCTAAATTTGAAACATCTACTTGAGCTGTTTTTACTCTATCGGATAATGAATTGTCAGTTAAAAATTGTTCGCCTTCATTTGGTAATTTAAAGTCTAAAGCATAAACTTTTGCACCTTCATTTGCAAACTTTTCAACTATAGACAAGCCAATTCCTCTGCAACCGCCTGTTACTACAACAACTTTATCATTAAATCTGTTCATTTTTTCCTATAATGATTTATTCAAAAAAACAA
>CAIWET010000328.1 GCA_903911805.1 uncultured Ignavibacteria bacterium
ATATGTTGGTTATTTAAGATTTTATGATTAATTTGCAATTTGATACTTATTAGAAAATAAATATTTGGAGGCGGAACACTTTTTATAAATCGAAAAACAAAAGCAGGAGTTAATTCTGCAAATTTTTTAATTTTTTAAAAGGAGTTCCAATGGAACAAGTAAGTTTATTTTCGAAAGTCAATTCTGACAAAGCCAACGCCATTGATACCGTAACAAATCAACAAGAAGATATGTTCGTCAAATTCGATGTTGAGAATCAAAATGTGGTTTACCCCGCTCAATGTGATGGCGATTTTATGCAACAGATTTTAAGTGAAGAAACGATAAACATATTTCAAGAACAAATTGGTAGTTCTGGATTTTATGTTTGCAGTAATAACTACAATCAAATAGATTGGTTAAAGTTTGATGCGATAAAAGGACTTTGCGATGGTGACTATAACGGTCCTTCAGTTATTGCGGAATATAAGGATGCTGAATCTTATGATTTAGATGAAAGCTTTGCGACTAAATCAGGAATTAACAATTCGTCATCAGCAGCATTAATATTAAAGGTATATATGTATCTTTGTTATGCTCTAGATTTATTGCCGAAACAATTCAAGAATATTATTGATTTGAGTGAATATTGGTGGAATTTATTACAAAAATATCATTATTATGAAGGGTTCTTTATGGACAAGATCATCAATATGATTGCATTTGAGAAAGAATTTACCAAGGATGAAAAATATTTGATAAACAAAGAACTTAAATTACATGCTAACGGTTCCCATATTTCAAAAAAAACAAAAAAGGTTGAAGGTATTATATTTTGTCAATCATCTCAGTTAAGGACATTACTTGTAAAACAGACAATTTTATCATCTGAAAAATTACATAAAAAAACAAGTATTGGATATAAAATTGAAAAAGATATAAAATTCCTTTTTCAAAAGAAACAAATAGATAGATTCAGTTGCATGCTAGATTCAAATTCTTTTGCTTTTTCATCCTTTACACAATCGTATAATAATAATTTGACTAAATATGAGTTTAAAAGTTTGAAAGAAATTGCAAAAACATCAAAAGGAATACACACTAAGCTTTTCAAGGATACCCTAAGTGAATCTGAAATAAAAATTGTTTATATTTACTTATATTTCATCATCATGCTAAACTTATTTGACGGTGAAATTGATATGAGATGCGACCGAAAGCGAGCTGAATTATTGTTGCAAGATTTTGAAATCTATGTTATTAGGGAAGGACATATTCCTGAAGCAATCTATTTAGAGGATACTGGTGTTTATACAAAGAATCATGACTTTGATATAAAATTTAAAAAGATGGATGATGAGATGATGGCTGAAGCTTACAAAACATCACAAGATGCACATATAGAATCTATTTATGATAGATTAAAGGAAATTTGCTATACTGATACTATTCCATTATTTTAATTTGTTTTCTACTCATCTCATACTATAAATAGAAATAAATGGAGATGCTTTAATAAAAGGTCTCCATTTAATTTATGTATTTATGATAATTAAAAAAACTTAATAATTAAATTAATTGGAAGAAAGATCAGTTTGCTGATGCTATTAATTTAGAGTTAGATCCATCTGACGAAAATATTGCTTCTAACTAAGTCAAACATTAATATTAATTCGCTATAAAAAATACAGAAAATTCTCGTATGGATAGCTTATAACACTTAATTACAATTTATTTGAGCATTATATTCAATTCTTTAAAAACTAGTCTTAAAATTGACTTTTCTCATTTTGGATTTAAGTGTCACTAAGTTACAATTAATTATTAAATCTTCACAAATTTATCAAATTTATCACCAATTTTGATAAAATACACTCCTGATGGGAGATTGGAAATATCTATTCTCTTAACTCCCTCTCTTACGGAGAGGGCTGGGGAGAGGTCTACCGAGGTGGAAATCTTCTCTCCAAATATGTTGAAAATCTCAATTACTGGATTTTTCATTTCATTCGATATGACATTTTTTATTTCAAATAACTGAAAAATGGTTGGATGGTTTCAAAACACACTTACTTACCTTCTCAGATGAAGATCACAAAGTTTTAGCAAGAAATACTTCAGATAGATATTTTTCATTATTTAAAACAATTTTAAATTATGCTGAAAAGGATAAATTAATAAACAAAAATGTTGGAAGATATATTAAAGGTATTGGCAAAGACTCATCCTTACCAAAATTTTTAACAATTGATGAGATAAAATTATTAGATAGTCTTCCCTATGAATCCGTTTTTGATGTAAAAAATGCTTTCCTTTTTGCTTGTTTTACAGGGCTAAGATATAGTGATATAGTTAATTTAAAATGGTCTGATCTATCTCTAGAAGGGGATGAAAAGTCACTTAGAATAAAGCAAATTAAAACTGAAGTGGAAATTCTAATACCTTTACCAATTCAAGCTTTAAAGTATTTGCCAAAAGAAAAGTCTATTGATTTAAATGTTTTTAACATGCCAAACAATGATCATACTAACAAACATTTAAATAAATGGAAGGGTGATTCTTTAAGCAAAAATTTAACTTTCTATATGGCAAGACATTCTTATGGTACAAATCTATATAATTTGTCAAATGATATTTATATAACTTCTAATTAAATGGGACATACAGACATAAGGCATACACAAAGATATGCTAGAGTTTTAAATTCTACAAAAACAAGAGCTATAAATAATATGCCGGTTTTTTAAATTTTTTTTAATCTATTCCAACTTTTTTTGAATTTTTTTTTACTTTTTTTAAATCACGACATCAAATGTCGCATTAGCCTATAATTTTGTATTTGTAATTATTTTTGAATACAAAATTGAGGTTTTTATGTTTAAGAAATTGGTTTTATGTTGTTTATTTGGTATTTCTTTTAATGTTTTTGCTCAGAATAAAGATACTAATACTATTGCTTTATATTTAGGATTTCACCACAGAACAATTTCTTCAACTCACTTTACAGCAAATAAAATGAGTCTTGGCATAAGATATAACAATTTTGGCTTTGAAATGGGTGGTGCTTTAACCTCAGATGCAATGCCTTCCTATTATAATTATTCAATCCCTCATAACGATTATTATCTAAAAACTTATAAACTTTCTCAGAATTACTTCGCTTTGCTTGCTTATTACGATATTTTTTCGAAAGTATCACTTAAAGGTAGGCTTGGTTATATGTTCCAAACTGACTCAACCTTAGCCATATCAAGGGCGACTGGGTGGAAATATGCTTATTCAAGTGTAACTAATAGTGATTTAGTTGCAGGAGCAGGTTTGGTTTTTATGCCTTATAAATGGATTTATATTTCAATGGATTACGATTACGCACTTGGAATTTCTCTAAGTGCTGGTTATAAATTTTAATATTGGAGGTTTTTATGAAAAAAAATGCGGTTATATTTATTGCCCTATTAGTGTCTTTAATGACATTAACGTCTTGCGGTACAACTGTTTATCAACTAAACACAGACTGTGCAAAGGTTTCAACAGAAGATTTATTTAAAAGCATTACAACTCTAATGTTGCAAGAGGGCTTTTTAATTAAGCAAAATGATTCTAAGTTAGGATTTCTACAAGCTGAAACTGTTCCAAAATTTAATATTTGGACAGGTATGAATGAAGTAAGATATTGGATCTTCCAAGAGAATAATCATAAAATTATTGCTTTTGCTAAAGTAATTTATACTCAACAAAATATATTTGGAGCAACTACTGGTGGTGCTGAAGCATATTATGATGACAAAGCACATCAAGACTGGACTTGGTATTGGTCAATAAGAAATGGATTAGAGAAAATTTGTGGTTCTAAAATTATTATTACAGAAAAGAAACAAAACTAATTCATAGTTTTAATGATATTATTAATAAGTACAATTTATTTTGAATAATTTTAGATTGAAATTAAAATTCAAACAACTAAAAGATTAAATATATTTGTAAAAATTCGTATTTTTGCTGAATCATTTTTTTAGGAGTCTGAAAAAATGAATGCTCATTCATAGGCTAAAATACATTGGTTATACATTCAAATCACTCGTTTGTTAGATAGGGGTGTTTGAGATTTGGATATATTCTGATTATTTTGTATATTCAAATTGTTGATTATGATTAGTTGTAAAATGACTAGTATTTTTTCTTGTAAATATTAATAAATATTTTGTGGTGATTTTACCACATTTTTATATACATTTTTATATTTTTTGGAGGATTTATGAAAATAAATATGGTCATTTTTTTCCTTTATTTATTTTGGAGGATTGCAATTTTGCAAAAAGTTATTTTGAAAGAAGGTGTTTATGATTGTGTTTAAAGAAAATTTGTGTAAAAATTTGGTAAAAGAAAATTACTTGATTAATTTGCATAATAGCGGTTATACTTGTAACAGAAATGTTGGAAATATGAATATTCAATATCTAAATTGGAGTTTAAAATGAAAAAATTAATGTTTATCGTAGTGCTATTAATAGCAAGTGTAAGTCTCTTTTCTCAGGAATACGAAATTGCTTGGGAAAAAGATATTGGTGGTTCTTTTGCTCAATTCTCTAAAGATGGAGAATATATTTATGTGGCCCAAGGGCTGGAAATATGGAAATATCGTTCTTCTGATGGAGAATATATTTCCAAATTTGACACTTTGGGTGCTAATTTCAAATCAGATAAAATCTATAACGGAATAATAATTTCTGGAAATGGCAATTTTATAGTTGCAAGAATTGATGCAGGTGATTGTGTTATGTTTGACACAAAAACAGAAAAAGTATTTAAAAGTTTAAATTTCGGTGGTTCTTCTGATATTTCACCAGATGAAAACTATATCTATACTGCACGCTATGATGGAACATATTTAACTAAATTCGACATTATGCAAAACAAACAGATAATACAAAGGAAAATAATTAATGAGGTATTTTCTAAAGCTAAACTCTCCCACAACGGAAAAATGTTTGCAACAGCATCGATATATACTGATGTGAATAAAAAAAGAACTTTTTATTTAACTCTTTGGGATACTGAAACTCTAACAGAAATAAAGAGATTTCAATTAGAGAATTTTGCTCAAGGTGCAGAATTTCAAGAAATTAAATTTTCATATGATGATAAATTTGTTGGTGTTAATGCATTAGATACTTACGAATCCAGAATTTTTAATACTCAATCATTAGATTTAGTGATTAATTCAAATTCATTTTATACTATGCACTTATCAGACTTTGCTTTTCTTGATAATGATATTATTTTCTATTTTTCTGATATAGAAAAAAGTATTTATAAGATAGCTTGTATTGACAATAAAACATTAAAGGAAATACAAAGTTTTAATAAATTTTCAAGATTTATCACTACTTCATCTAATAATTTGCTATTTAATAGTAATACTTTAATAAGTCCAATCACTATTGGAGTTACAGATGAAGTAATTTCAGAAAAACAAATCAATATTTCAACAATAAAAAATACTTTAATTGTTGAAAATAATTCAATTCCTATCTATACACCTTCAATAAAATTATTTGATTTAAAGGGAAATACTCTCTTCAGCATAATTCAAAAAATAAATACTGGAGCTAATAGAATCACTTTACCCAGAACTATTATAAATGGAACTTACATTATTCAAATTGAATCCAAAGGATTGAATTTCTCCCAGAAAATCTTAATTGAGGGATAATATTATGAAAAATATAATATTTCTTTTAATTCTTAATTTTAGTTTGCTTTTTGGGCAAAATACTGACCCAATACAGCAAAGTTTCAGTTATGGTGCAGATACAATTACTAAATTTTTGATCAATTCTAATCACCAATTATTCAAGCAAACAAATTTTATCAAGGGCTTTCAATGGGAAAGGGATAGCGTTCTAATAAAAAAAATAAATGCTAATCTAACTGATGTTTCTCAATCAGAAGTTAGAGGCAACCCAAGATTACCAATTCCTCCTCAAGCTCATTTATTAATTCGTCTCGATGGGCATTCTCATTCACCAGGTGGAGCTGAATTATTTAATTGCAGAGGTATTCAATATTCACCATCTTTACAAATCAATCCATTAAATCCTGAGGATTTAGTAAATAATCCAAATGACAATACAAATTTAGTTTTTGGATTCAGAAATATATCCGGTTTTTTTGAAACTGACAGTTTAGGTGTGAAAAGATTAATTGATACAACTAGCAATAATGCAGCTAAAAATATCATTACTCTTTCCGACCCTTGGCCCAACGATAAGCTTAATATGGCTGGATACGACACTTCTAATGTTGTAAATAACAACTACCGTTGTCAAGAGATGTATTTAGTAATCAATCTACGAAGATATGGTAATGATAATTCTGTTGGTGGGGATACAGTTTTGACTATTGAATTACCGAGATTTGTTAAATATTCACATTCAATTGATAGCAATAATATAAGATTTGCAACAATTCCAAAAAATGACTTAACTTCCTTCTATGATTATAAAATAGACAGCATAAATACTAATGGAAGAGGCAAATATTTAAGAGATACTTTAACAAATACAATTGTCAAAAATATCGCTATAACAAAAAATATGCTTCCAAGGAACCAACAAGATGTAACCATTAAAGCAAAATTCATTATGAATGCTAAAGAAACAGATACCTTAACATACAATCCCAGATTAAAAGAAGGAGAAGGTGATACAAACAGAATTGATAAAATCAAAATTACAGCTACTTATAAAGGCAAGTTGTCAATATCTATAAAAGATATAAAACTAGTTTCTCCCCACTGCGACAGTTTATTAAATGGTTCATTCGATAATGTGATTAGCAATAATGTACAATTTTGTTTGACAAATTACACAAAACCTTGGTATCTTAATAGTTTGGTAAAACCATATAGATTCATTATTTTAACGGAATGTGGAGTTCAAAACTGGATTTCAGAAAGGTATTTCAATAAATTGGTAGGTGATTTATCTGTAACAGAAACTCAGCCAATTTACCCTAAACACTACGAGAGATATGTTAATGCACCTTCAAGATGGTTTGGAACATCAAGTATGTTATCAATAATTTTTGCTCCATATTCATTTAAAATATACAAAGACCCAAATTATAATAATCCAAATTTCATTGCAAATCAAGTAAAATCATTAGGAATAACTAATGGTTATTCAGGTTTATTGGGAGATAATATCTTTGAAACAGATCAAAAGAAATGTCATTATGAAGAAAATTTATTTGTTTATGGAAATTTGAAAAATATTAATTATTTTAAAGATTCAACTTATAATATGAATGAATATTTAAATTCATTAAATCCTGAAGACAATTCAAATTATTTTTCAGCATTAAGTAAATGTGAATCTTATTCATATTATTTTATAAATCCAAATTCAAATCCTTTCATTTATTCTGATAAATATTGGTGGAATGAATTATTAGCACACACTTGGTGGAAAAAAAATGCATCAGCACATCCTAATTATTATGTTCATTCGCAAAGACCATATACAGGAGAAGAATTAAATTATCAATTTATTCTACCTGTTTTACTTGGCTCGAAAGGTTCTATGTATGACTGTGGAACTAGTGGTGATGATGGAGACCATTTTCCAAAAATTGGTGTAACTGATTACAATCAAAAATCTCAGCAAATTCAAGATTCATTAAAACAATTAAATGATTGGGATTTTGTAAAAAGCGATTTAGCGGGGAGTGATTTTTTTAATACAACAAATGAGATATTATCATTAAGTACAAGAATATATAATTTAGACTCAGCGGCTAAATACTTGGATAGACCTGTTGATAAAATTTACATGGGTAGAAGAAGTATTAGACAAGAAATGCGTAAACTCCACGATTGGATTGAAATTAATGATAATACTTTGATGAATTTAAGACTTCAAAGTTATTATGCTTATGGCTATAAAATTTGGGAGAATTTTCATCCGAAATATTCCAATAACCCAATTAGAAATTTCATTAATTTAGAAAATATTAAAACAAAGAAATTATGGGATCATTTTTTTAATAGACCACAAATAGATTTTGAAAACAATGATTCTTCCTTTTTTGATATAACATTATTAAATACCACATTTGATAC